>CAXRBW010000248.1:0-6470 GCA_964228775.1 Pyrinomonadaceae bacterium
CTACGGACTTGCTGGTGTCTTAGGGATGTATACAATCGGTCGCGATCATACTTCCCACATTTTTACTCTCGGTATTAATAATTTGACTGACAGGATTTATCGGAACCACTTATCGTTCATCAAAAATCTCGCGCCAGAGCCAGGACGGGGAATAAGATTCGGCTATACGGTCAGGTTCTTCTGATTGACAGAGAGGAAGATAAGAAAGCCCGGCTTTGAGCCGGGCTTTTTCTTTTTTAGACGATTGCTTCGGCGATGATCTTCGCCTGTTCGAGATTATGGATCGCATAAGATCCGGTTGCGGGCGAGGCACTCGCGGCTCTTCCGGTATATCTTACGGATCGACCGTTTAAGAGATCATCGATGCGGGGTGACAAGAAGCTCCAAGCTCCCATGTTTTTCGGCTCCTCTTGGACCCAAACAATTTCAGCGTCCGCCGAGTAAGAATCAATTACCGATTTTAGTGCCGACTGGGGGAAAGGATAGAACTGCTCAAGTCTGATGATGGCGGTTGCATCGGTTCCAGACTCTCTGCGCTTGGCATCGAGGTCGTAGAATACCTTGCCCGCGCAGAGCACAACTCGCTTCACTTTCTTATTATCTGATACCGAACCGTCATTTAGGACTGGCTTGAAACCACCCGAGGTCAGGTCCGCTATCTGTGAGGAGGCCTCAGGTAGTCTGAGGAGGCTTTTTGGCGTCATAACCACCAACGGCTTGCCTTGTTCCGTTCGGACCTGTCGGCGAAGAAGATGGAAATACTGACTCGGTGTCGACGGATAACAGACTTGCATATTGTTTTCCGCGCAGAGCTGTAGATATCTCTCGAGTCGGGCCGATGAATGCTCCGGTCCCTGTCCTTCATAGCCATGGGGAAGAAGCATCACAAGTCGCGAGGACTGCTTCCATTTGTCTTCGGATGAAGAAATGTACTGGTCGATGATTACCTGTGCGCCATTTGAGAAATCGCCGAACTGGGCTTCCCACATGACGAGGTCATTCTCTGATACTGTTGTATATCCGTATTCAAAACCAAGTACTCCGACCTCGGAGAGTGAGCTGTCGAATACGTCGAATCGTGCCGCCCCGTTCTTTGTGCTCTTTAGCTCCGCAAGTGGTGTCCAACGTTCACCCGTGAGCGTGTCATACATACATGCGTGACGTTGCGAGAAGGTGCCTCGACCTGAGTCCTGACCTGAAAGTCTGACCGAGTTGCCCTCAACCACGATTGATCCGAAGGCTATGGCTTCAGCGAATCCCCAGTCCATCGGAATTTCACCTGAGCCCATCTTTGCACGGCGTCCAAGCTGGCCGACCATCTTCGGATTGATGTTGAACCCGTCTGGAACGAGCGAGATCTTTTCCGATACCGCGGTCAAGAGTCCATTCGTGATTGCTGTGTCGACAATTGATGAACCGTCAGTCTCATGCGCCTCTGGTGCAAGCTCCTCACGTGCTGGATTGGCGGAAGCAACCTTCTTCGCATTTGCCAGGATGCCTTCGTATTTGTCGACGACTTTGGCGGTCATCGCAGAAAGATCCTCATCAGTGATGACGCCTTCACGAATCAAAGATTGAGCGTAGAGGTGGCGTGTGCCGGGATGTGCCTTTACTCGCGAGTACATCACTGGCTGTGTATAGCTCGGCTCGTCTCCCTCGTTGTGTCCGAGTCGCCTGAACCCAACTAGATCGAGGACGACGTCTTTGTTGAACTTCTGCCTAAAGCCGAGTGCGATTTGGATTACGCGGAACGCCGCCTCGGGATCGTCTCCATTGATGTGAAAGATCGGTGTCTGGGTGATTTGTGCGGCGTCGGTCGAATAAATCGAGGACCGCGATGACTCGGGTGAGGTCGTAAAACCGATCTGATTGTTGATGACGATGTGGATTGTCCCGCCAGTGCGGTACCCGACGAGATTTGCCAGCTGAAGCGTCTCCATCACAACACCCTGTCCCGCAAATGCGGCGTCGCCGTGCATCAGCACCGGAAGTATCTTTGCGAAGGCGGTGGGTCTGTCGGAACCCGCACTGCAGATCTCGTCCTGTCGCGCCCTTGCCATGCCTTCGACCACTGGATTGACGAATTCCAAATGCGAGGGGTTCGAGGAGAGGGTGATTTTGATGTTCTTGCCCGCTTTGGTGCTGCGGTTTCCGATTGCTCCCTGATGGTACTTCACGTCGCCCTCGTCAGCTGGGAACGAGGGGTGTGAAGTCCCTTCGAAAACCGTGAAGATGCGTTCGGCAAGATCGCCAGTTTCCGCGTTTCCAACGATGTTTGAGAGAACGTTGAGGCGGCCTCTGTGCGCCATTCCCATGAAGATTTCTTCGACGCCGAGTTTCGACGAGTTCTCGACCAACTGATCGAGCATAGGTATCACGGTTTCGCACCCTTCTAACGAAAATCTTTTTTGACCGAGATATTTTTTGTGCAGAAACTGCTCGAACTGCTCCGCCTCAATCAGTTTTGTAAGCAGCTCCTTCTTGGTTTCGGCCGAGAGTGGGTTGGTGTCGACGAATTCACGACGAATCTGCTCACGAAGCCACTGCTTCTGTTCAAGGGACTGTATGTGCCGGTATTCGATACCCACCTTTCCACAATAAGCACGCCTCAGCACCCAAAGAATCTCACGCAGTGACGAGACTTCTTTTCCATGCAGGCCGCCTGCGATGAATTCACGGTCAAGATCCCAAATGGTAAGCCCGAAATTTTCAAGATTAAGTTCCGAGCTGTCATGCGTCAGCATGTTGAGCGGATCGATGTCTGCGAGCATGTGACCGCGAGTGCGGTAGGCATTGATCAACTCAAGCACCTTGGCCTGTTTGACCGTTTGCTGACGGATCTGGTCGTATCCGAAAAGGGACGGATTGAAATCTTCTGCCCATCGGAGGGGCGGATAGAGGATTTCGAGATCTTGGAACACTTCGTCGAAGAATCCGTGTTTGCCCATCACGAACTCATGCACTCTCGAAAGAAACATCCCGCTCTCAGCACCCTGAATCACTCTATGATCGTAGGTGCTTGTAACAGTGACCGTGCGGCTGATTCCCATTTGGGCGAGAGCACCTTCGGTCATCCCCTGAAATTCCGCAGGATACTCGATGGCGCCCGTTGCGATGATTGCACTCTGCCCCTGCATTAGTCGTGGTGCAGAAGAGTTTGTTCCAATAGTTCCAGGATTTGTCAGCGATATCGTCGTGCCCTGAAAATCTGAAATCTCCAAGGCGCCATCGCGCGCTTTCTTCACTTGGGAGTTGTATGCGCGGAAAAAGTCCGCGAAGCTCATCTGCTCACAGTTTTTGATGTTGGGGACCAAGAGACTGCGAGAGCCGTCTTTCTTTTCAATGTCGATTGCGATGCCAAGATTGATGTTCTTATTCTCAAGGCGCGAAGGCTTTCCGTTGACAACTGCGAACCCGTGGTTCATCTGAGGGAGAGTCTTAACTGCTTTGATGATTGCCCATGCGATGAGATGGGTGAAAGAAACTTTACCGAGTCCTCTCTGCGCCAGATGATCGTTGATGACGGACCGGTTCTCAATCAGTACTTTCACTGGTATGCTGCGCAATGAGGTCGCAGTCGGTACCGCAAGTGACTGCTCCATGTTCTCAACAATCTTTTTCGCAGGACCAGTTATGGCCTTGACCTCTGTGCCTTCTGCGGCTTTAACCTCGGGCGCCGGTGCCACCGCAGCCTGGCCAACAGAAATTCCATTTGTCGACGCGGCTCGGGTTGTGTCGACGGCCGCCGAACCTGTTGGATACTCCCTTGCCTCGGGAGCTCCTCCCCTAAGAAGTTCGCCAAAGAATTCCTGCCACGACGCGTCAACAAGTGAAGGGTCGGTTTTAAACCGAGCAAGTAAGCCTTGGACATAGTCCGCATTCGCTCCAAAGGTCTCGGTTATGTAGGTGGAAATTTTCTGGTCACTCATAGATGGATTCCCCGGAAAAACAAATTGCTAGCTAACCTTCAATTCTAACAAATCGAAAAGGTGCCGCGAAAGATGGAAGTGGGGGATTTTTGTAATGAAAAGGCCCGAAAAGACTGGGTAAACCGTCCGTTGAGGTCAGTAAAGGTCGGCTTCGCCGAGAGGTCGTGTATTCCAGCGTTTGTGGATCCAAAGCCACTGTTCGGGAAACCTTTTAACATAACGTTCGATGACCTCAGTCATCTTGATCGTTAATTCGCGAATATCCGCATCTTGGTCTCCGGTCGGAGCGAAATTGATTGCAGGCTCAAAACTCACCACATATCTCTGCCGATCCTCGTTCCAAACCGCAAAACCGGGAACCACGGGAACTCGCGTCTTGAGCGCAAGCTTGGCTAGGCTCGTAGTTGTGCATGCGGGCACGCCAAAGAAGTCGACAAAAATACCCTCACGATGCTGCGCGTTTAGGTCGGTCAGCATCCCCAGAAAACCACCCTCCTCCAAGACCCTGTACATGCGACGCGCTGATCTCATCTTGTCGAGCGTCTCATTGCCGAATCTGGTCCGGAAAGAGTCGACGAATCTCTCGACCAATGGATTGTCAATCCGCCTGACTAGGATATGGAGTTTGTATCCAAAGGCGGCGGGCAAAAGGTTGAATATCTCCCAACTTCCGACATGACCAGTGAATAGCAGAACGCCCTTACCCTGCTTTTCGGCTGAAAAAAAGTTCTCGGCTCCTTCGAGATCGACAAGCTCACGAACCTCCTCCTTCGTTATTTTCAGCAGATGGGAGGCAAGTCCCAGATGTCTGCCGAGACTTTCGAAAGTGCCTCTGACGATGCGGTCTTTCTGCTCGGCACTCAGGCCTGGCATGGCTATCTCGAGATTTCGTCGCGCCGTCCGTTGAAGTCTGGGAAATCGGTTGCCAAGAGTCCACCCTATATTCTTTCCAATTCGCATCGAGACGCGGAGCGGGAAGGCTCCGATCATGCCGAACAACAGGCGCGCTGCCATAAGTTCGACCACATCTCTGAATTTGTTTCTCTTCTTTGCCATTAGTTGGCAGGTGTGGCAGTCATGAGCTTGCCCGGCATCGAAAGCAGCCGCATCAGTTCGATTGCTCCCACCTCACCCTTCTTTCGGATGAAGTCCCTCGATGTGTTATCTCCTATCTCGAACACGATGGCCTCCATCCCATGACTCTTGAAAAAGTAATTGCGCGAAACGATCGCAGGATCGAGGTTTTCCGTCGGCCTGATGTTCGGCTCATAGCCTGGAATCGAAGTTTTGATAGCGTCCAGCCATTCATAGATAAGTCCCGGTGCAGAAGACTGGAACTTACGATCCATCGGATAATAGATGTCATCCCATGTCGAATGAAAATCGATGCCGAAATAGAAACGTCCTCCCGATTCCGCTTCGCGACGACTTAGAAAAGCACTGACCGCCCTCCCCTCTGGTTGATTGAAGACGGTCCAATCACGATTAAGATCGACGCCGCCGGCGTTGTGTCGCCAATGCCCTCCATCGACCCCGTCCGGATTCATCATTGGGACAACGAAGACCGCCCACTCCTTCAGGAATGCTCGCGTAGATTGGGAGTCGGCTAGCATGGCTTCGACAAAAGCCTGCATGGCGAAATATCCCGTCACTTCGGGCGGATGTTGGCGCGAGATAACAACAATGTTCTTCTTTGATTTGAGATTGCCGAAGCTCATCATTTTTAAGCTTCGACCCTCAGTACTTTTCCCTATCTCTTCGATTTGTACCCGACCATTCTTGGTAAGCGATGACATCCAAGAATAGACTTTTTTAGACGTCTCAAGTTCTTGTCCGCTGACCCAGAGCCAACGCTTTCCGACAATGAGAGTCATCTCGATACTTTTCGGGCCTGCACTCGGACCGAAATCAGCCGAACCCTTCTCAAACTCTTTGATGAATTGTCTATCGAGAGGCTTCCACTCGGTTCCACTGTCGCTGATGAGTGGAGAATATCTATGTCGCACACCTTCAGGGTAGACAAGTCTCACCGATATAGTTTGTGGTGAACGCGACCTGACTTTGAACGCGTACCAGGGACTTGGATTGACGGGGGTGTTTTCGGGAGTGATTGTGACGGTGAAACTCGAAGGCCCGTCCATCGTGACGGCATTCATTCGCGATCCGTCGAAGTCATTTGAAAAACTGACAGCGCCATTTGAAAAGGTTTGTACGGAACGCGTCTGCTTCTCGATCGGACGGGAAGTGGTCTCAACTGCAACTGTTGGTCCCTGGCCCTGGTAGACAGGCCTCTGTTGCCCATCTGCTGTGATTACTAGCGAGAGTGCGAGGAGAAGTAAGCGGAGTGACTTCATATCCAGTCTGGATGTTTAGGCGCTCTTGGCCTCGACCCTGTTGTAAACGGTGTCTCGCTCGACTGCCTCGAGCCCCGCGTTTTCGATCAAGGCGATTATCTCTGTTTTCGACATCTTGACTTCGCCCTCTGCAGCATAGGCGTGTGTAAGTTCACCACCGTCGGTGATGGTTCCATCTAGATCGTTT
>CAXRBW010000249.1:0-7377 GCA_964228775.1 Pyrinomonadaceae bacterium
GAATTGAATTTCAACAACCGGCTTCAGCCCCCTCAGTGCCATTCCATAGGCTCGGCCTATGATGTTGGCCTCAGCTAGAGGAGAATTGAAGACGCGAACTGATCCGAATTCACGTTGGAGATTGGCAGTCACCTTGAAGACACCGCCCTTGCCCTTGACCCGCTCAAGATATTCTTCTCGAGAGACATCCGCAACATCCTCGCCGAAAATCACGATGCTCTCGTCGCGCTTCATCTCCTCATGCATGCAGCGGTTGATGAGATCGACCATCGTTCCTTCGTTACCAGAAAGCTCAGCACCTTCTTCGGTGTCGAACTCGGCACTTGTGGGATCAACATCGGGTGAAAAGATGTGGTCGTAAGCACTTTCCGGTTCCGGCTGAGGAGTCACAAGCGCTTCATCGGCGGCGGCGGCCACTTCGGCATCTATCTCGGCGCGGATTGCCTCGAGCTGCTCAGAAGAGACGATACCCTCCTCCATCAGGAACGTCGCAAAGGTCTTGATCGGATCACGCTCAGCATCCGCCTGTCTCTCTTCATCGGGTCGATAAAGCTTTTCATCATCCGATAGCGAGTGGGAATACGGCCTTAGGCCCTTTGCATGAACGAGTGCTGGACCTTTTCGCGCACGGCAGTAGTCGGCAGCTTCCTTGAATTTCTCGTAGGAATCGAGCGGATCGGTTCCATCACACTTGAGAATGAGCAGATTTGGAAAACCACTTACCAACTTTGCGATGTCACCGCCCGCGGTGTTCACCTCGACGGGGACGCTAATCGCATAGCCGTTGTCTTCAACACAGAAAATAACCGGCAACTTAAGATTGCAGGCGGTGTTCATTGCTTCCCACCATTCACCCTCGCTGGTCGTGCCGTCACCGACGGACATGTAGACGACCTCGTCGCCCTTGAAGCCACTTACCTTGTCTCGCAGCGATTTCAGCTTCTCTGCCCTAATTCCGGCCTCAGCGGTCCCGACTGCATGAAGCGCCTGGGTTCCTGTGCATGACGACTGCGAAGGAACATTGAGCCTCTTACTTCCCCAATGTGAAGGCATCTGACGTCCGTGAGAAGCGGGGTCCGGCTCTGCACCAACCGCCTGATAGAACATCTCAAGCGGGGTGACGCCCAACTGAAGCATCAGTGCTCTGTCGCGGTAATAAGGGAAAAACCAATCGTGGCCCGCCTTGAGGACAAGTCCCGCCGCTACGAGCGCCGCCTCATGACCTGCGCCCGAAATCTGAAAGTAAATTTTGTTCTGACCCTTTAACTGGATTTCCTTGTCGTCGATGCGTCGCGAGGTGTACATCGTCCGGTAGACACCGATCAGAGTGTCGGCGTCGAGGCCTTTCCAGTTGGCGCCTGATGTCACAGGCTTCGGATTCGATTTTGTTTTGGCAGATGCCATATTGTTCTTATGCTGGATGATTGGAATTTCCATCCCAGCCGAAACAATTATTCTATCGCAGCGGATGACCTTCTGAAAGTTTCGATAGTCCCGCCCCTAAACCCAAAGCGGACCGATATTTAAGTGCTTCAACCGAATCTCTCGAGTTCCGCCTTGAATTCGACTGCCATCGAAGGATGGCCGTGTCTAGTCGCGGCCGCTATTCCTTCCCTCAGCGCATTGCACGCACCAAGGCTGTCGCCGATGTTCTCAAGAGCTCTCGCCAACATCCCGTAAGCCGCGCCCTCATCGTCATGGATGTCGAGATATCTACGGAGTGTCGCGACGACCTCATGCCAATCACTGCACTTCTGATATTCATTTGCGAGACCGAATAGCACCATCGAATTTGAAGGATCTTCCTCGAGCATTTTCTTGAAGATTTCGATTCTCTGCTCCATGTAACAAGTCTATCTGTTGAATCGACCGCGACCAAAAGACTGATAGGTATAGCTATGTGTTTTTTCAAAAACTCTAGGTTTAGACGACTGACCGGATTCATCCGAGTAGCGCGAACTCCGTTCCGAAACCAAGGCCGTTTGTGATGAAAGTTGAGGAGGCCCCTAGGCCATCATCTTGGTCACGGTCTCTTAGGAGATTTCCTGTCGAACGACCAGCAATCCTCCGAGTGTTTAACTCGAATATTTCAGATGCGGATTCGGCCGAATCTTGACTGCCCACTTAGTTGCAACAATAATGCATCGTCGTTTCCTCAATAGTGCTGATGTCGGCCTGCGAAAGCGGACGGGCATGCTACACTTTCGAAATTCAATAACGATAAATCGGCTTCGGCCGACAAGACCAAACACTTTTCACCAGAGGTGACAGCCCGTGCTTAGATTTCCCAAATTTCTTTTCGCCCTTTTCATTTCGACCTTTCTTTTCACCTGCATTGCAGCCCAGACTGATCAGAAGTCTCCAGTAGGTCCTGTTCAGGCAAGCGCGCCTCAAAAACCGGACGTTTTTTCAAGCGGCACTTTCTCAGGAATGCGTTTTAGGTCGATAGGACCTGCCGTCACATCGGGAAGGGTCAATGGCTTCGCCGTCGATCCGACCGACCGCTCAAAATATTACGTAGCGGTCGCTTCGGGTGGCGTTTGGAAAACCGTTAATGCCGGCACGACCTGGACACCGGTCTTCGACAACGAAGGTGCATTTTCGATTGGCGCAATTGCCCTCGACGCTAAGAACACATCCACTGTCTGGGTCGGTACAGGCGAATACAACTCTCAACGTAGCGTCGGATACGGGGACGGAGTGTACAGGTCTGATGATGGCGGAAAGAGCTGGAAAAACATGGGGCTCAAAGCCTCGGAGCATATCGGCAGAATCGTCATCCATCCCCGTAACAGCGACGTCGTCTTTGTCGCAGCACAGGGGCCCCTTTGGAGTGCGGGTGGTGACCGCGGATTGTATAAAACAAGTGATGGTGGAAAGACTTGGAAAGCCGTCATCCAAATTTCGGAGAACACTGGTGTGACGGATGTCGTCTTCGACCCTTCCAATCCTGACATCATGTACGCCGCCTCATGGCAGAGGCGCCGACATTTCTACACCCTCGTCAACGGTGGACCCGAGAGTGCCATATACAAATCAACCGACGGTGGAGATACCTGGACTAAGCTCAAGTCGGGACTGCCTCCGGGCGATCTTGGAAGAATCGGACTCGCGGTATCCCCAGTCAATCCGAGTGTTGTCTACGCGACGGTCGAAGCGAGTGGAAATCTTTCTGGCATTTTCAGATCGAATGATAGGGGTGCCACCTGGGAACGGACGAGTTCGTCTATTGCCCAGGGAATGTATTACGGACAGATAATCGCAGATCCAAAAAATGTCGATAGAATATACATTCCAAACGTCATCTTTCAGGTGTCCGACGATGCGGGACGTACGCAACGTCCTCTCGGTGAAAGATTGAAGCACGTCGACAACCATGCAATCTGGGTCGATCCAAACAACACCGACTATCTTTTAGTAGGTAGCGACGGTGGTGTTTATGAATCGTTCGACCGAGGGGCCAATTGGAACTTCAAGGCGAATCTGCCGGTCGCACAATTCTACGATGTGACCACTGATAATCAGATGCCGTTCTATTTCGTCTACGGAGGACTCCAGGACAACAACTCTTTGGGCGGACCAGCACGAACAAGGAACAATGCGGGAATAGTGAATGCGGACTGGTTCGCCACCAACGGAGGTGACGGCTTCCGCTCGGTGGTTGATCCCGAAGATCCGAACACAATCTACGCCGAGAGTCAGAATGGCGGCCTTGTCAGATTCGACAAACGAACCGGTGAAAATGTGGACATCCAACCCATAGAGGGTGTCGAGGACGAATCGCAACGTTATAACTGGGATTCTCCTATAATCATCAGTCCACACAACAGTAAGAGACTTTATTTCGCAGGGCACAAGGTCTTCCGCAGCGACAACCGCGGGGATGATTGGGTGGCAGTCAGCGGGGACATCTCACGCCGTCTCGACCGAAACGCTCTTTCAGTGATGGGCAAGATCCAGTCTGCGGATGCGGTTGGTAAGAATCAATCAACGGCCCTTTATGGCAACGCTTCTGCGATGTCAGAGTCACCGAAAAAAGAAGGGCTGATTTATGTCGGCACCGATGACGGACTCGTGCAGGTGACTGAGAACGGAGGCAAGGAGTGGCGCAAAATCGATAAGATCGAGGGTGTTCCGGCCGACAGCTACGTGCATCGAATCATCGCTTCGCAGCATGCAGAAGGAACCGTCTTTGCGCTCTTCAACAATCATCAGAACGGTGATTTCCGACCTTACATCGTAAAGAGCACTGACAAAGGCAAGACCTGGACTTCAATTTCAGCAAATCTTCCCGAACGAGGTTCGCTTTACGGCATAGCTGAAGATTACAAGAATCCAAATCTTCTCTTCGTCGGTACAGAGTTCGGCATCTTCTTTACCGTCGACGGTGGAGCCAAATGGACCCAGCTCAAGGGCGGACTACCAACGATAGCCGTGAGGGACATCGCGATACACAAGGGTATGGATGACCTCGTAATCGCGACATTCGGCAGGGGCGTATATGTGCTTGACGACTACTCACCGCTGAGGAATATAAGCAAGGAGACCCTTGAGCAAAAATCAGCGGTCTTCCCGGTAAGAGACGCCATGATGTACATCAGGTCGAACACCGTCCTCGCTGGAGCACAGGGCGCTTCATTCTACACTGCACCGAATCCACCATACGGCGCGACAATAACCTACTTCCTCAGGGAGTCTCCGAAAACTTTGAGGCAGAAGCGCTTGGATGTTGAGCGGGCGGCGGAGAAAGATAAAAAGACTCCGCCATATCCATCGATAGAGGACCTCCGTGCCGAATCTGAAGAAGAGGCACCGTCAACAGTGTTCACAATCACTGATGCCGAAGGAAGGGTCGTGAGGAGATTCAACGGCTCAGCAGGCTCAGGAGTGCAGAGGGTCACTTGGGATTTCAGGGAAACTCCGCCAGCGATTTCTGCAGGTGGAGGAGCTAATCCGTTCGGGGAAGGTGAAGGCTTCAACCGTGGGCCGCAAGGCTCGCTAGTCATGCCCGGGAAATATACCGTCACCATGTCTCTCAAGGTCAACGGTACGGTCACACCGCTCCCTGGCTCACAGACATTCAACGTCGTGGTCGAAGGAAAGGACAATCTTACTGAGGCGGAGCATAAGACGCTCTCCGACTTCCAAAAGAAGGTTGCCATCCTCGAGCGTGCCGTCAGTGGCGCAGGTGATGCAGCAGTCGTAGCCAAAACAAGGATCGGTCTGCTCAGGAAATCTGCTGATGCTGCACCAATCCTCAACAACAAATCGTTGGTGTCGAGGGCGAAGTCCCTCGAAGATGAGGTCAATGCAATTCTCAATGCCATCAGGGGTGGAAGGGAGAATTCAGACATTCCGCCTCCAACCATTGCGAGAAGGGTGAACGTGGTCTCGGACGCAATCAGACTTTCATTGAGAACGCCGACGAAGACCCAAACAGACCAATACGGAATCGCGTTGCGTCAGTTCGAACCGATGCTTTTGAGATTGCGGAAGCTAATCGACGCGGACATACCTGCGCTCGAGAAGGAACTCGAGGCGGCAGGTGCGCCGCTAACACCCGGACGACTTCCGTAAGGATGTGGTTAGTGAAATAAAAAGGCCGCGCATCAGCGCGGCCTTTTTATTCGATGCATTTCAAATGCTACTTCATCACAAGCTTAGCAATGGTTTGAAGCTGCATGTTTGAAGTGCCTTCATAAATCGCGCCGATCTTCGAGTCTCTCCAAAACTTCTCGACCGGGTAGTCCTTGACATACCCGTATCCTCCGTAAATTTCAATCGCCTTCGAGGAAACCTGTTCGGCGACACGGCTTGAATAAACCTTGGCCATCGCGGCTTCTTTAAGGAAAGGGAGTCCTGCGTCCTTCAGTCGGGCTGCATTGTAGACGAGAAGCCTTGCGGCCTCGATTTCTAGCGCCATCTCGGCCAGTTGGAACTGCACCGCTTGGAAATTGTTTATCGCCTGACCGAACTGTGCACGCTCCGCTGAATATTTCAGTGCGCATTCGTAGGCGCCTTGGGCGATGCCGATCATTTGGGCCCCGATGCCGATGCGACCCTCGTTGAGAGTCTCAATCGAAACCTTGTAACCCTTGCCCACCTCGCCGAGAACATTGTCTTTGGGGACCTTGCAGTTATCGAGAATCAGCTCGGTGGTCGAAGATGCACGGATGCCGAGCTTGTCCTCTTTCTTTCCAACTGAAAAGCCTTCAAAGTCTCTTTCAACCACAAAAGCAGTGATTCCCTTGTAGCCTGCTGTAGCATCGACGGTCGCAAACATAATGAATATGCCTGCCTCGTTGCCGTTGGTTATCCAAAGTTTCTGACCGGAAAGCTCCCAGTGATCGCCGCAATCAACCGCTTTCATCTTGAGTGCGAACGCGTCCGAACCGCTAGCCGCCTCGGATAAGGCATAGGCTCCGACGGTGCCAGAAGCCATCATCGGCAGATATTTCTTTTTGATTACATCGCTGCCCCAACGAATCATTGCATTTGTCACAAGAGTGTTATGGACATCGACGAAGACCGAGGTTGACGCATCGACCCGCGCCAATTCTTCAATTGCAAGAATGGCATTGAAGAAGGTCGAACCGGCTCCACCGAATTCCTCAGGCGACTCAATTGCCATCAAACCGAGTTCAAAACATTGACGAACCAATTCGGGATCGAGCTTGGCATCATGTTCCATTTTCTCGACCCTCGGTCGGACTTCACCTTCGGCGAACTCCCGCACCGATGAACGGAACAATTCTTCCTCTTCTGAGAGATTGGTTAAGGCGGGTCTAGCAGCGCTGGACGCCTGACTCGTAGATGACATTTTCAACGTACCTCTTTTGATAATGGGATATTGATAATCTAACATCTAAGTTCGCCTTGGCGAAAAGGCTTCCGACAGTGCAGGAATTCGAAAAACAAAAAAGCTTTGAGAATGCGACCGGCGGTTATTCCGAGCAAAGGCGGATGCGGAGGCTGAAAATCCTGGGTGGGTTGATGACTCTCGCTGGAGTTGGTCTTTTCGTCTATTTCGTCCAGCGCGTAGGCGTTGATGAGATTTTTCGGGACGTATCCAACTTGGGACTCTTCGGATTCCTTCTAATCCTTTTTCTCTATTCCTTCAGAATTCTCAGCCGGGCGGTTGCATGGAAGCTTTCCGTGCCGAAGCCGCACGAGCTTTCTCTAAGAGACACTCTACCCGGTGTGATCATGGGAGAGGCAATGTCGAGCCTAATTCCCCTCGGACCCATAGTCAGCGGCACCACCAAAGTTCTGGCAGTGAGACACAAACTTCCTCTCGTCGTTGGTTTTGCGACCATCACGATTGAAAACATGTTCTACACGAACATGACAGCACTTTTGATTGGCGGCGGAGCACTC
>CAXRBW010000250.1:0-4134 GCA_964228775.1 Pyrinomonadaceae bacterium
GGGAGGTAGCCGATGAGAAGGTCGCAAGTCGCTCAGTATATCCTCGCGCTCTGCCTTCTTTGGTCGGGCACGTGGGCACAATCGGATCCAATTGCAAGAGAATGGAACCGCCCCACTGAGCCGTTTCGGATCATCGGAAACATCTATTACGTAGGTTCCGAGGGCATCTCATCATTTCTCGTTACCTCTCCTAATGGCCATATCTTGATTGACGGAGGCTTTGAAGAGACCGCGCCTCAGATAATTGCGAACATCAAGACACTCGGCTTTGACATCTCTCAGGTGAAGATACTTCTCATTTCACATGCACATTACGACCATGCGGGTGGACTCGCTGCACTCAAAAAGACAAGCGGTGCCAGATTGATGGCGACCGATGAAGAGGCGAGGTTGCTTAGGCGTGGAGGTCGAGGGGATTTTCAATACAACGACGAATTGACTTACCCAGCAGTAGAAACAGATCGCCTGCTGCAAAACGGAGATTATGTGAGACTCGGTGAAAACTCATTGCAGGCTCTTGTGACTCCGGGTCACACGAAAGGTGCAACGACATTTCTGATGACATTACAGAAAAATGGGCAGGAATTCCCAATTGTCTTCGCGAGTAGCATTTCTGCTCCGGACTATAAACTCATCGGCAATGAGAGGTATCCCGATATAGTCAGCGCTTTCCGTCGGACCTTTAAGACTTTGGAGCGCCTCGACTGTAGCGTATTCCTAACCTTTCATACTGGCTTCTTCAGGATGGCGGAAAAGCGAGCCTTACTCACCGATAATGGACCGAACCCATTTGTCGATAGCTCGGAACTCAAGAGATACGTGAATGAAATGAGGGGGCAATTCGAAAAGAACCTTGCATCGCAAGGGCGAACCCTTGAACAAAATCGACATTAGGCTTAGCATTGGTCAGTTTCCGAGACGGTTCACCTGTCTCAAAATCCGCAACACTTCATAACATTCAACTTACAACTGATATGCCGACTCTAAACCCCATTGATGCATCAATCGTTGGAGTCTATCTGCTGATTACGATGTTCGCCGGACTGTATGTCCGCAAATATGTCGGAAAGGTAGAAGACTTTCTTGTCGCCGGAAGGGAAATGAATGTATATCTCGGCATCGCCAGTCTTGCGGCGACTGAGTTCGGAATCGTCACCTGCATGTATGCGGCCCAGAACGGTTACAAGTTCGGCTTCGCGGGAGCAACACCCGGGATCTTGTACGCTCTGTCGATGCTCTTCGTCGGAATGACCGGCTTCGTCGTCAAACCCTTACGTGACAGTGGCGCGATGACGATTCCGGAAATGATAGACAAGCAGTTCGGTGAAAGAATCCGTTGGGCGTCGGGTATCGTCATCGTTCTCGGAGGTCTTCTGAATATGGGAGTCTTCCTGAGAATCGGAGGACAGTTCCTACTCCTCGTCACCGGCACCGAGGTCAGCCATGTGAGCATTGCGGGATTTGATGTTCCTGTTCTCGAAACGATGATGACCGTCCTCCTGCTGGCGGTCGCCGTCTACACGATTTTCGGAGGCATGCTTTCAGTTCTCGTCACGGACTTTCTCCAATTCGTCATCATGAGCGCAGGATTGATTGCAGTGACAATCCTTATTTTGAGCACGATTGGATGGGATGCACTCGTATCCGCCGTGGCGACCACACACGGCGAGGGAGGGTTCAACCCTTTCGTCAATGCAGAGATGGGATTCTCCTACGTTCTTTTCAACGCATTCCTGAGTCTGGCAGCGGTGCTGACGTGGCAGACAAACATTGCAAGGGTTCTTGCGGCAAAAGATTCCAAGACCGGACAGCAGGTGTATACGCGGACTGCATTCTTCTTCGTCTGCCGCTTTTTGATTCCGGGTATTTGGGGAATCGCAGCGATAGTGGTTATCGGCAATGTCGACAACTCACTTGAGGCTATGCCCAAGATGTTGGCGGCAATCGTTCCGGTGGGACTGATGGGAATTTTAATTGCAGCAATGCTCGCTGCCGACATGTCAACGGACTCTTCTTACATGCTTACTTGGAGCAGCGTCATTTATAACGACATTCTTGCTCCATTCAGAAAGGGGAAAGCATGGTCAGAAAGGACCGGGCTCTTCATCAACAGAAGTTTGGTCGCTCTCATCGGCATCTTCCTACTTTTTTACGGTCTTTGGTACCCACTTGAAGGTGATCTATGGACCTATCTCGGACTGACGGGAACCATCTATCTTGCAAGCATGTCGTCGATATTGATTGCTGCGTGTTATTGGAAAGGTGCGAATTCTTGGGGAGCTGCTGCTGCAATAATCATCAGTGCAGCTCTGCCTGTCGGCTATCTTGTGATGGAACAACTGCCTGAAACTAAGGATCTTGCAAAGGCGATTGGTCCGCACTATTCAGGAATCGCGGCATACGTCGGCTCGGGTCTGGCAATGGTTATCGGATCGGCTCTCAAACCCAAAGGAGGAGTGAAATGAGAACATTTTGGTACTACCTGACAATTGCATCGGTAATCTGGTATTCCGTTGTCACCCTCTATGTGGCCTTCAAGGGAACATTTGATATCAGGGAAATGTTGGAGAATCTAAGGAACCGTAAACATTAAATTTCCGATGACTTTAACTGTGAGATTCTCGCAGTAAAGAATTCTGAAAATCCTCCTGCGACTGGAAACCTGCCAATGTAAGACGCCCTCCATCTATTCGAAAACTCGGGGGCGGCTTCGGAATTAATCAAGGCATATACACTCCCGCCGAAACCGGCTCCGAAAGCAGAGGCTGCAATGGCTCCAAGATTCCGTGCAGAGCGTTGCAGATGGATGGTCTCCTCTGTTTGATTTCTAAGATAACGTTCGGCGTTCCGTTGCGACAGGTCAATCAGACCACCAACTCTCTCGAAATCGCCGCGACTTACAAGTTCCGAAAACTGATCAATCAACGCGTAGTTCTCCGAATAAAAATGTCTCACCCGCTCTATCATTTCCTCTTCGGGAAAGGCGAAAGGTGTGACGCGTATGAATCTCTCAACTTCATCAATACCTGCGGATTCGATGATTGAGGCGAGAGTTTTATCTTCTCCCCGCCAGGCTGAGACTAAATCTGAAACCATGAGTGAGACTCGGTTGTATTTCTCCTGTGCGGCGGCGGTCTTTTCCGCCTTGACCCCGCTCGAGGCAACAACGAATACGAGTGATTCAGGAAAGGCGAAGTCGGCCTCCCGCGAAACTGGACAGTAGGCAAAGCGGGTCAGGGTGTTCGATCGAGTCGCAATGATCGCGGCGTGGTCTTGGCTACCGCCGAAAGTTCCAACGCCGGGCACCCCTTTAAGGCTACCGAATGGCCGTCCATTTTCGATGCATCCAAGATAGTCCGCTAAATTCAGTTCATCCGAGATGTTTTCGGTGTATTCCGGGAATGTTTCAAGGGAATTGATCTCTGAGACTGCAGAGAAAACACCGACAATCAGCGCACTGGAACTTGAGAGTCCCGCAGCCTGGGGAAGGTCACTCCTAAATCGAACGCTCACACCTCTCAAGTCCGACGATGTGAAATTGACGCTGAGTCGCCTCGCGACCGTCTGGACATAATGCATCCATGCTGGACCTTCAGCGATAGCATCCGCGACTAGGGGGACGCTTCCCTTCTCCCCCGTATCCAGATTCTCCATCTTTATTTCAGCAGAGAGAATGGGTTCCATTTCGATGTGGAATCCACGGTCGATCGCACAGACGATACTGCGACCGCCGCAATAATCGGTGTGCTTGCCAAGGAATTCGATGCGACCGGGAATGAACATTTGAAGAAGGTCACGCATTATACGTTATACGTTATACGTTATACGTTACACGTTACACGTTACACGGAAACCCAGTTCTGGAAGGTTTTGGGGTTGGGAAGTTGCTTTCCACAACTCCGAGCAAACCTTGTGTCACGCGTCACGCGTCACACATAACGTGCCAACAATTTCTCCACACTCGAGATATCCGCCCTACTTGAAAGATCGAGTACACCCTCAGACGATGGAACCGCTCGAAACTTTTCCCCGAATTCCCTCATGGCATGTGCGACGGCGTCCGTGATTTTGAACTCGCCCCTTGCTGAGGGTCCAATCAAACGACATGAATCGAAAATCTTGGACGTAAACAGC
>CAXRBW010000251.1:0-3545 GCA_964228775.1 Pyrinomonadaceae bacterium
ACATTCTGCACAGCCGTGTCGCGCGCTCGAACATCCATCTCCTGACAAAACTCGGTGCCAAGGTGAAGGTTGCAGGTCCGGGGACATTGGTTCCCGAGGAATTCGCAGGACTCGTCGGGTCGGGGCTCGAGGTCTGTCCGCATGTCGAGACGGCAATCGAAGACTCGGACGTCGTCATGATCCTGCGCATCCAGACCGAACGCATGGATGCGGCGTACTTCCCCACACTGCGCGAGTACTCGGTTCATTACGGACTGACCGATAAGAGATTGAGTCTCGCCAAGAAGGACGCCATCGTGCTGCATCCCGGTCCGATGAATCGAGGAATCGAGATCGCGTCCGAGGTCGCTGACGGCAACAGGTCCCTCATTCTCGACCAAGTCAAATACGGCGTCGCGGTGCGCATGGCGGTCCTCTACCTCTCGACGGGCGGTGCCGCGTCGGGCGAACAAGATTGATATGAAGTTACTGATTAAGAACGGACACCTGGTCGACCCTGGTGCAGATGAGAACAGCGGTAAGGATTTGCTGATCGAGAACGGATTGGTCTCGGCTTGGCTCGGACGCGGCGAAAGCGCGCCCGAAGACGCGGAGGTCTTCGATGCCTCCGGGCTCGTCGTCGCGCCCGGCTTCATCGACATGCATGTTCATCTGCGCGAACCCGGTCACGAACACAAGGAAACTATCGCTTCGGGCTGCGCCGCGGCGGTCGCCGGCGGATGGACGGCAGTCTGTCCGATGCCGAACACAAAACCGGTCAACGACAGCGCCGCGATCACTCGCTACATGATCGAACAGGCTCGCAACGCTGGTCTCGCGAATGTCTTCCCCATCGGTGCAATCACCAAAGAGTCGGGCGGATCAGAGCTTGCCGAGATGGGAGAAATGAAAGCGGCAGGCGTCGTTGCGGTCTCCGATGACGGACGTCCGGTCCCGAACGCGGGAATCATGCGCAGAGCACTTGAGTATGCGAAGGATTTCGATCTACCGGTCATCGACCACTGCGAGGACAAATCATTGTCGGCGGGCGGTGTGATGCATGAGGGCCGCATGTCGCTCCTTCTCGGACTAAAAGGAATGCCGGCTCTTGCCGAAGACCTCGATGCCGTGCGCGACATCATTCTCGCCGCCGAGACAGGAGCCCACGTCCATATCGCACACATCTCGACGAAGGGCGCACTCGAAGCGGTGCGCCGCGCAAAGAAGGACGGTATCAATGTGACTTGCGAGGTCACCCCGCACCATTTCACATTGACCGACGAGGCTGTCGAGGGCTACGACACGAACACAAAGATGTCGCCCCCGCTCAGGTCGCGCGAACATCTCGAGGCGATGATCGAAGGCATCAAGGACGGCACAATCGACGCGATTGCGACAGACCATGCGCCGCATCACGCCGATGAGAAGGCGCTTGAATACGACCGCGCGCCCTTCGGCATCACAGGGCTCGAAACCGCGCTCGGACTCGCATTCAACGAGCTCGTCCATAAGGGCGTCATCGATCTTGTCGGACTTGTCAGACTCTGTTCGACCAATCCTGCGCGGATTTTCAAGCTCGATGGTCGCGGCACACTCAAACCGGGTTCCCACGCCGACGTCACCATCATCGATCCACAGCTCGACTGGACATATCGCAACGCGGATTCGAAATCGAAATCCAAGAACTGTCCGTTCGACGGAACCAAATTCCACGGCGGCGCCGTTGCGACGATTGTCGGCGGGAAGATTGTCTACCGTCGCGGCTGAGACTGGACGCCAAAGAAACTCATCGAAACTCATATGAAAAGATTTGTCTCTCTTCTGCTCGCCGTCACCATGCTCTTCTCGATTTCGATGCCCGCAATGGCGAACGACGAGTCGTACGATCTCGTCATCAAGAACGGACGCATCATCGATGGCTCTGGCAATCCATGGTTCAAGGGATCAGTCGCAATCAAGGACGGACGCATCGTGAAAATCGGCAGGGTCGATGAGTCACGTGCGAAATCGGTCTTCGATGCGCACGATGCCATCGTCGCACCGGGCTTCATCGACGTTCACGCGCACACAGAAGATATTTTCGAAAATCCTAAGGCGGAGAATTTCATCCGCATGGGTGTCACCTCGCTGGTGACCGGTAATTGCGGCGGCTCGGCAGTCGATGTCAGGGAGTTTCTCGGCAGATTCTCCAAAACGCCGCTCGCAATCAATCTCGGAACACTCATCGCCCACGGTTCGGTGCGGACCCAAGTCCTCGGACTGGTCAATGTCCAGCCAAATGCCGATCAGCAGGCGAAGATGAACGAACTCGTCCGTCAAGGCATGAAAGATGGCGCCTTGGGTCTTTCGACCGGGCTCATCTACCTGCCGGGCACCTTTGCAAAAACCGAAGAGGTCGTCGAGCTTGCAAAAGTCGCAAGCACCTACGGCGGTGTCTACGCGTCACATATCCGTGACGAGGGAATGGGCGTTGTGAGCGCGGTCGAGGAAGCCATCAACATCGGCGAGCAGGCTGACATTCCCGTTGAGATTTCTCACTTCAAGATTTCGGCGAAAAAACTTTGGGGCGAATCTGACACAACCATCGGCCTCGTTAACGCTGCGCGGGCAAAGGGACTCCAGGTGACGGTCGATCAGTACGCCTATCCCGCGTCCTCTACTTCGCTCGACGTTCGCCTTCCGAGCTGGCTGACCGAGGGCGGCCGCAACGCGGGTAAGGCACGACTCACCGATCCTGAGACGCGCAAAAAGGTCGTCAAGGAAATGAAGGAGAGTCTCAAGGAGCGTGAGTACAAAGATTTCAGCTTCGCCTATGTCGCAAGCTATCGCGCCAACCCCTCCTTTAACGGAAAGAACATCAGGGAGATCACAAAAATGGTGAAGGGTCGCGACAAGCTCGAGGACCAGATTCTCCAAATGCTCGACATGTACGAGGCGGGCGGTGCGCAGATGATCTATTTCGTGATGGACGAGGGCGATATCAAGAACATCATGAAACAGACTTTCACGATGATCGCGTCCGACAGCGGAGTGCGAGAGTTCGGCGCGGGTTCACCGCATCCGCGCGGCTATGGCAACAACACGCGTGTGCTCGGCAGATATGTCAGAGAGATGAAAGTAATCACTCTCGAGGACGCGGTGAGGAAGATGACTTCACTGCCTGCGCAAACCTTCAATCTGCGTGACCGCGGCCTGATTCGCGAAGGCTACGCCGCGGACCTTGTCATCTTCAATGATAAGACAGTGATTGACAGGTCGACGTTCGACAATCCCCATCAATACTCGGACGGAGTCAACGGAGTCGTCGTCAACGGTGCGCTTGTTTTCGAGGGCGGCAAGATGACAGGTGCGATGAGCGGTCGTCCGCTCTACGGTGCCGGGAAGCGCGACTAGGTCGCAGTGAAAAAATCCGAGGGCACCTCGGTAGAAAGCTCGAGCACCCGGCCATCTGCCGGGTGTTTGAATTTTAGATAAGCTGAATGAAGGCATAGCCTCGTGAATTCCCTTCCGCCATACTTCACGTCACCGCGGATCGGATGGCCGATATGGGCGAGATGAATTCTGAG
>CAXRBW010000252.1:0-4022 GCA_964228775.1 Pyrinomonadaceae bacterium
ACCTTCATAATCTTAACGCACGTCACGGCATTTTGAAATTTCAGGGACTCGACTCCCTTTCTTCGCGCTCCGATGATTTCTCGCAAACATATGGATATTGAGTTAAATTCGATTCTGCATGGCAGAAGTAGTCGTAACAACCAAAGGCGCTAATAGAATTAGGCGTGGGCATCTGTGGATATACCGAAGTGACGTCATCGCCGTTGAGGCCGAGGGTGGAGATGTGGTGTCAGTCGTTGATGAAGTCCGCAACTTCGTTGGGATGGCTTTTTACAGCGCGGCGAGCGAGATAAGCCTGAGGATATTCACGACCAAAAAGGAGGCCGTCGATGAGGGCTTTTGGCGCCGACGGATTTCTGCTGCTATTTCGCGACGGGATTCACTCAGAGCGACATCGGACGCCTACCGTCTAATCAACTCCGAAAGTGACCTGATTCCGTCACTGATTGTCGACCGCTATGCTGAAACGCTCGTCATACAGACGCTCTCTCAAGGCACCGAGCGCCTGAAAAATACCTTTGTCGAGATACTCAAAGAGGTGTGCTCACCCACTTCAGTCATCGAGAGAAATGATGTGCGAGTGCGGGAGAAAGAGAATCTCGAGCTTCGCGCCAGCTTGATTTATGGCGATCTGCCAAATGAGATGACAATCGAGCACGACGGGATCCGCTTCCTTGTCGAACCCCTTTCGGGTCAAAAGACGGGCTCATTTCTAGATCAAAGGGAAAATCATTTCGCCGTTCGAGACCACGTCTGGGGACGCGGACTCGATTGCTTCACTTTCAATGGAGGATTCGCCCTCAATATGGCGAAGCAGTGTTCTGAGGTCTTGGCTGTCGATATCTCCGAAGAGGCGGTGCGGATTTCGGAGATTAATGCGCGCCTCAACAACATCACCAACGTCAGGTTCCGCACGGCAAATGTATTTGATGAGTTGCGAGAACTCGAGAAGAAGGGGGAACGTTTCGATTCGATCGTCCTCGACCCACCCGCCTTCGTAAAGGGACGTGCCGCCCTGCGCTCAGCCGCGCGTGGCTACAAGGAGATAAATTTGAGAGCGATGAAATTGCTCGGCGAGGGCGGTGTCCTCGTGACTTGCAGTTGCTCCTTTCACTTTTCCGAGGAGATGTTCATCCAGACAATTGAAGATGCGGCACGCGATGCCAAAAAGAAAGTGCAGCTGATCGAGAAGCGGGGGCAGCCACTCGACCATCCTGTACTGCTCGGAATGCCCGAGAGTCAGTACCTGAAGTGTCTGATTCTGAGGGTCATTGATTGATACCGACGAGTCTGCGTGCTTCGGAAACCATTTCGATAGCCTTCAACAGCACCGGATCTTCATCAAGCAGGATTCTTTGGCCCGCTTCTACCGAATGGCGTGCGGTTGCAAGCTCTAGCCGAAGGCGGAGCTTGAGGTATGTGGATTCGGCATCAATCGATTTCGCAGAAAGCCCGCCACCTTCTGAAGTTCCTGCCCATGATTTAAAGGAACCAAATAGCGTGTCAGAAATGATCGTCTCGCTCGGCGGCACATCGGTTCTGTAAGACGGACGGTCGTTTCTGAAATTCCCAAAGCCACTCACCTCACCTGAAACGAGCTTTCGGGCAAACATGAATGCCGCAATCTGCGACCTTTGGCGGCGCACATCCCCTCGCGGAATTTCCACAAAATAGTCCGGCTGAATACCGAGCCCCCCGAAGAGACTGCGGCCAGCAAGAGTAACGAAAGGTGTGCCGGTCGGCACGGGTCGCTCATTTTTCGGCTCTCCATTTTCATCTAGGTGCAGGTAGTATTCGTAATTTGATCCGTTTGAATAATCTCTTTGAAGAGATCTTCCGAGCGGCGTGTAATATCTCGCGATGGTCAGTGTCATTCCAGCACCGCCCGCGAGAGGAAAGACCCGCTGAACCAATCCTTTCCCAAATGTATTCCCCGTCCCGATGATGATTGCCCTATCGTAATCCTGCATTGCACCAGCGACGATTTCAGACGCCGAGGCAGAGGACTCATTGACCAAAATCACGAGGGGCAAAGATGCGAGGTCTCCGCCCGAGGTGTAGAGCTCATCTTTCGTAGCATAAGACGACCTGCCCTTTACAGAGACGACTATCTTTCCCTTGTCAGTGAACCGACTGACGACCTCACGGGCCTGGGTCAAGAGCCCTCCTGGATTGCCTCTGAGGTCGAGTATCAGACTCGTCATGCCCTTGGACTTGAGGTCATTCAGCGCAGCGTCCAGCTCATCCGACGTTGTTTCCTGGAAGCCTCCGGTGAGGCCGATGTAGCCGACTCCACCGCTCATCATGAAGCTGTTACGAATCGAGGGGCTTGGAACACCGCCGCGAGAAATCGTGAATTCCACCGGGCGCTCCTGTCCGGCCCTTTCCATCGCAACCTTTACTACAGTGCCCTCGGGGCCGCGCACTTTTCCGGACACTTCAGCACTAGTCAATTCCCTTGCATCCTCTCCATCGATTCCGACAAATCTGTCTCCGTATTTGACGCCGGCCTTGTCGGCGGGCGTCC
This sequence comes from Pyrinomonadaceae bacterium, assembly GCA_964228775.1. Taxonomy (GTDB): domain Bacteria; phylum Acidobacteriota; class Blastocatellia; order Pyrinomonadales; family Pyrinomonadaceae; genus CAXRBW01. The sequence continues at coordinate 2,528 of CAXRBW010000252.1, forward strand.
CAGGAATGACTGATTGCACGTAAACACCGTCCCGAAATTGCGATATCGAAACGCCGATTCCATAAAATTCGGAGGCCTGCTCTTCATGCAGTTTGGTGAATTCCTTGGGAGGAAAGAATTGAGAATGAGGATCGAGAGTGTTCAGCATCGAGGATATGGTCTCCTCATTAAGCCGCTGATGGTTGATCTCGCCGGCAAAATTTTGATCGATTAGCTCATTGGCTTCTGCAAGGTCGCGCTCAAGATCCGCTATCGCAGGGGGATTCGGCGAAAGGTAGGGGTAGCCAAAAATACCGCCAATCAACGAGGCTGTTGCGACGATAGCGACTGCTAAAACTGTCGATTTTCTGCTGGTCATCTTGAATGAGTGAAAATATAGCACAAATGGGATGCGCAATAGGCTGTGTGAAGGTGCTCCCCCGTCTGAAAATTTACATTTAAACTGCCACCAATTAACATCTTGTCTTCCAATGGAAACTACCCTCTCGATAATCATTCCTGCATTCGAGGAAGAGGACAGGCTCGAGGCCGGTCTCATTTCAGTCCTTGAGTACCTCAAGGCTGATGAACCGCAAGGAGAGTTGATTGTGGTCGATGACGGATCGTCGGACCGGACCGCAGAAGTCGCGCGCGCAACCTGTGCAAGGTTTCCAAACGTCAAATCCAAGGTCATACGTTACGAGGTCAATCGTGGAAAGGGGTACGCGGTAAGAACCGGCTTTCAGGAGGCCGCAGGAAAAATCGCCCTCTTTTCGGACGCAGACCTATCGACCCCAATCTCCGAAGCCGTCAAACTTGTCGCACCAATCAGGGGGGGTGAATGTGATGTGGCTTTCGGGTCGCGCGCCCTCGACCGAAGCCTCATCGGGGTCCATCAGCCATGGCGTCGAGAGCAAGGCGGCAGAGTTTTCAATTTTATCGTCCGAACGCTCACAGGCCTTCCCTTTTGGGACACTCAGTGCGGCTTCAAAGCTTTCAACATGTCGAAATTCAGACCCCTCCTCAGAGTCATGCAGATCGACAGGTTCGGTTTCGATGTCGAATTCTTGTTCGTCTCACAGCTTCGCGGTCTTCGTCTTCGCGAGATCGCCGTCCGCTGGAACCACGACGAGCGGACAAAGGTCAACGTGCTTCGTGACAGCCGGATGATGTTCCAAGAAGTCCGCATGATAAAGCACAACGCAAAGACAGGTGTGTATTCAGATGGCTCCAAGGCTTAACGTAAACATCGATCATGTAGCGACTGTCCGCGAGGCGAGAAAGACTGTCGAGCCCGACGTCGTCGAAGCTGCTGCAATCTGCGAGCGTGCAGGCGCACATGGCATCACGATCCATCTTCGGAGTGACCGTCGGCACATTCAGGATTCGGATGTAAGGACGCTGAAGGCTTCGGTCACTACCTACCTGAATGTAGAAATGGCAGCGACCGATTAGATGATCGGAATCGCCCTTGAGATCAGGCCCGATGCGGTTTCTCTGGTGCCTGAGAGACCGC
>CAXRBW010000253.1:0-3880 GCA_964228775.1 Pyrinomonadaceae bacterium
CTTGCGCCTGTTGTTCTTAACTACTTTGCTGATCTTCGCCATAAGTAATTCGATCCTTCCTGACTACTGTCTGAACGGCATCCCCATTGCTTTGAGGAGCGCGCGAGCCTGTTCGTCGTTTTTTGCCGTCGTGACGATGGAGATGTTCATTCCTCTCGTCTTGTCGATCTTGTTGAAGTCGATCTCCGGGAAGATCAACTGTTCGCGGATGCCGAGCGTGTAGTTGCCCCGTCCGTCGAAAGCCTTTGCTGAGATGCCACGGAAGTCACGGACACGCGGAAGCGCGACCGAAATCAGGCGGTCGAGGAATTCATACATCCTCTCGCCACGCAGCGTGACCATCGCGCCGATGTTCATTCCCTGACGGAGCTTGAACGCCGCGATCGACTTCTTGGCTTTCGTGATGACGGGCTTCTGACCCGTGATGTTGCCGAGCTCTTCGACAGCTGCATCCATCACCTTCGAGTTGCCGATGGATTCACCGACACCCATGTTGAGGACGACCTTGTCGATCTTCGGAATCGCCATCGCATTCTTGATGCCGAATTCCTTTGCGAGCGCCGGGGCAATCTCTTTTCTGTATTTTTCTTTTAACCTTGCCATTGTTCGAGTAACTCCTCGTTTCGTTCTGGGACCCGGTCCAGCATCAACGCCGACCGTTGCCAGACCTCAAACTAATCTTTCTTCTTCCCGGTCTTGACGAACGCGGGTTCTGGTATCGCCTTGCCGCTCTTGGCGACACGGATCTTCTTGCCATCGCGAACTTCGTAGCTGACACGGGTCGGTTTACCGGTATCGGGATCGACGAGGGCGACGTTCGAGATGTCGACCCAGGCCTCCTTCTCCTTGATACCGCCCTCGATGTTCATCTGGGGCACTGCGCGCTGATGCTTCTTGACGAGCATCCCGCCTTCGACCTTGACCTTGCCGTTGATCGCATCGACTGCGATGACCTTGCCGCGGAGCGGCTGGCGCTTACCGGCACTGTCATAGCGGTTGAATTCGCGTCCCGAAATGAAGACGACCTGATCGCCGCGCTTGATTTTGCTTCTGATGGTTCCCTTCTTGCTCATGGTTAGATGACCTCCGGAGCGAGCGACACGATCTTCATGAAGTTCTTGTCGCGAAGTTCACGGGCGACCGGACCGAATACACGGGTTCCGATTGGCGTACCGTCTTCCTTGATGAGCACGGCTGCGTTGTCGTCAAAGCGACTGTAGGATCCGTCCTTGCGGCGAACTTCCGTCCTCGTCCTGACAATCACGGCGTTTTAGACCTTACCCTTCTTGGCGGTGCCGTCCGGGGCCGCTTCCTTCACGGTGACCTTGATCTTGTCACCGAGTCTCGCAATCTTTCCGGTCGAACCACCGATCGGCATAATCATGACAACTCTCTTGGCGCCTGAATTGTCGGCGACTGCCAAGGAGGTTTGCATCTGAATCATAACTGTCTGCTCCGATAAATCCTGCTCAATGCAGGTTCAAAACTATTTCTCTGCCTTCGCGACGATTTCAACGACGCGCCAGCGCTTGCGCGCTGAAAGCGGTCTCGTCTCAACGATCTTCACCTTGTCACCGATCGAAGCTCCCGTCTCATCATGAGCCATGAAGTTCTTCCTGCGGCGGATGTACTTTCTGTACTTCGGGTGCTTCAGCAGGCGGTCGACGCGGACGACGACGGTCTTTTGCATCTTGTCCGAGGTGACGATACCGATGCGCTCGGCGCGCTTCGCCTTCTTCTCGGTCTGGGCAACTGTTCCTTCTTTGATATCTGCCATGTCTTTATCTCAACCCGCTTAGGCCTGGGCTTCCTTCTCCTTTTCCTCGATGAGGGTGTAGACCCGGGCGAGTGTCTTCTTCTCGCGGCGGATGTCGGCAACGACGTCACCTACTCCGAGCGATTTCCTGAACTTGAGGCGGAAGAGCGATTCCTTGAGGCTTTCGGCCTGCTGCTTCAGTTCGGCAACATTCATGTCGCGAAGTTGTTCCAATTGATCTTTGCGTCTCATTTCTTAAACGATGCCTCCTTCGAGGTCGGAGCGCTTGACGAACTTCGTCTTGATTGGAAGCTTCTGTGCGGCCAGGCGCATTGCCTCGCGTGCGAGCTCCTCGGTCACTCCGTTGATCTCATAGAGAATCCTGCCCGGCTTGATCACCGCGACCCAGTGATCGGGTGCTCCCTTTCCGGATCCCATACGTGTTTCCGCAGCCTTTCTGGTGATTGGCTGGTCGGGGAACCTGCGAATCCAGACCTGACCGCCACGCTTGATTGTGCGCGTCATCGCGATACGGGCTGCTTCGATTTGACGGTCGGTGACCCATGCGGCTTCGAGAGCTTTCAGTCCGAACTCGCCGAAACTGACCTTCTCCCCGCGGGTTGCCTTACCACGATTGCGGCCCTTCATCACCCTGCGGCGCTTGACCTTCTTAGGCATTAACATAGTCGCTTACCTCTGATACTCTTCTGCGCTTCTCGCGCATCGGACCTTCGGGTCCGTCAATTCCAAAAACTTAGTCTCGGTTCTCACGCGGTCTGCGCGGGGGACGTCCGCCCCTGCCTCTTTCACCACGCGGCTCGTTGATCGGATCGCTCGTCGTACCGCGTGCAATGGCGGCATTCGGATCGAGGATTTCTCCTCTGTAGATCCAGACTTTGATTCCGATGATTCCAAAAGTAGTCAACGCTTCCGCAAATCCGTAGTCGATGTCGGCGCGGAGTGTGTGGAGCGGCAATCTGCCTTCGAGGCTCCATTCGGTACGCGCGATCTCGGCTCCATTCAGACGGCCGGCGCACATAACCTTGATGCCCTGGGCTCCAAAACGCTGCGACTCTTCCATCGTCTTCTTCATCGCGCGGCGGAAGGCGATACGCTTTTCAAGCTGCTGAGCGATCTTCTCGGCCTGCAGCTGAGCGTTGAGCTCGGGCTTCTGGATCTCCTGGATGGAGACGATTACTTCACGGCCTGTCGAACGCGAAAGATCTTCGCGGAGTTTCTCAATCTCACTGCCCTTGCGGCCGATGATGATGCCCGGACGCGAGGTGTAGATGATGATCTTCAGACGGTTGGCGGCGCGCTCGACGTCTATGTGCGAGACACCCGCTCCGGTGAATTTCTTCTTGAGCTCACGCTTGAGCTTGAGATCCTCGGCAAGGTATCCGGCGAAATCCTTCTTGGCGAACCAATGCGAATGCCAGTCCTTGTTGTATCCGACTCTGAATCCGTATGGATGAACTTTCTGTCCCATAATTTTTCCTGTCGTCGACCCGGAAGGTCGGTCTCGTAACTACTCCGACTGCTCCTTGTCTTCCGAAACGGTCTCTACCGCAGCCTTTGTCGCTTTCGGCGCGGCCTTCTTGGCAGTCTTGCCACCCTTCTTCGGAGCCGCATCCTGATCGCTCGAAACCTCGATCGTGATGTGGCAGTAGTGGCGCTGCTCGCGGTAGGCGCGTCCCTGCGGTGCGGGGCGCATGCGCTTGCGTCCCTTCGTCGGACCCAGGTCCACGAAGCAGCTTTTCACGAAAAGTTCGTCGGTGTCGACAGCGATGTTCTGCTGCTCGGCCTTGAACGTTGCGTTCGCCATCGCCGACTTGAGGCACTTCGCGATCGGATCGGCGGCGCGCTTGTCGGTGAACTTGAGAATCGCGAGCGCCTGCGAGACGTTGCGGCCCCTGATCATGTCGATGACGAGGCGGGCCTTGCGCGGCGAACCTTTCAGATACTTGGTTTTTGCTATCGCTTCCATACTGATGCTTCCAACTCCTTCACTGACCCGGACCGTGCGCCGGTGGAAGGAAATAAACTACTTCCTCTTGGCGCCCTTCTCGGCCTTCGTTCCCGGGTGTCCCTTGTAGGTCCTGGTCGGCGAGAATTCACCGAACT
>CAXRBW010000254.1:0-5110 GCA_964228775.1 Pyrinomonadaceae bacterium
ATTGGTAAAACGACCGTAGTGTCGTTTTGAGATTGACGTTCAAGGAAAGAAGCTTTCTTCTGATGGGAGATCTTGAAGCGGACGGCGAGCGCAAACTTATTAGAGACAGCGGCGAAATCGCCGCCGATGTCGTCAAGGCCGGTCACCATGGCAGTCGCACCTCCTCCATCCAAAACTTCATCGATCGAACCAATGCGAAGTTCGTTGTGATTTCGGTGGGAAGAACTTCGCCGTTCGGTCACCCGCACAAGGAGGTGGTCGAGCGTTGGTCGAATTCGGGAGCAGTTGTCCTTAAGACAGGCGAACGCGGAGCGGTGACGTTTGTAACCGACGGGAAATCACTCGATATGAGCCGCTATCTTGATGCAGAACGATGAAGAGCTCTCAATGCCTGAAATGTCTGATGCCGGTGAACGCCATAGTCAGTCCATGCTCGTCGGCAGCAGCAATGGATTCCTCGTCACGTAATGAACCGCCTGGCTGGATGATTGCCTTGATACCAAGCGCCGCCGCTTCGTCGACGTTATCGCGGAAGGGAAAGAACGCATCGGATGCGAGGGCCGCACCCTGTAGATTAAGACTGAATCTCTCAGCACGCATCGCCGCTATGCGGACAGAGTCGACACGGTTCATCTGTCCAGCGCCAACACCGAGGGTCCTCTGATTATCTGAAAGGACGATCGCGTTCGATTTGACGTGCTTGCATACTCGCCAGGCGAATAGCATCGCTTCGTATTCGGCATCTGACGGCATTCTCTTGCTGACCACTTTTAGGTCTTCCTTGTTTATGATCGCGTCATCACTCGACTGAACGAGAAAACCGCCCGATATCTGCTTGTAGTCGAGCTTACTGTGCATTTCGCCTGCATCCATTCGGAGAATTCTGAGATTCTTCTTGGATTTAAGAAGTTCGAGGGCCTCCGAGCTGAATCCCGGCGCAATCACGACCTCTGTGAATACTTCTGCAACTTCTTTCGCCGCCTCAAGATCGAGCGGTCGGTTGAACGCCACGATTCCGCCGAATGCGGAAACGGGATCAGTCGACAGCGCTCGTTTGTAGGCATCGAGATTGCAGCTACCCACACCTACGCCCGAGGGATTTGTATGTTTGATGATGGCGGCGGTGAGTTCGTCGAAGTCCGAGACCAGATTCCAAGCCGCTTCGGCATCGACATAGTTGTTGAATGACATCTCTTTGCCATGCAACTGTTCGGCCCCCGCAATCCCACCACCAGAGGTCTCGTAGAGTGCAGCTCGCTGATGGGGATTCTCGCCATAGCGAAGGTCCGCCACCTTCGCAAGGACGATTGATTCAACCTCTTCCATCTGACCTTGGTCTGTGTCTTCCAATCTGTCTTCGATGAACATCACTCTTCCGAGCGGATTGAAGCGTTCTATCGACTCCACCTCTTCATCGGAGAGAGTCCCGGCGAGATACGAAGAGATTGCCAGATCATAGCTCGCAGTTCTGGCATAGGAGAGCACGGCAAGTCTTCGCCGCGTGTCTAGCGAGAGAGAACCATCCGAACCCTTCAGTTCCTCGATTATCGAAGGATACAGCCCCGGGTCGGTGACCACGGCAACATCGCGCCAGTTCTTGGACGCCGACCTGATCATTGCAGGCCCGCCGATGTCTATGTTTTCAACCGCCTCTTCGAGCTCGACACCTTCTTTGGCGATTGTTTTTTCAAATGGATATAGGTTGACGACGACCATATCGACAGGGATGATGCCGTGTTCATCCATCGAGGCGAGATGCTCGGGGTTGTCCCTCAGAGCGAGAAATGCACCATGAATCTTCGGGTGGAGGGTCTTCACCCGTCCGTCCATCATTTCGGGAAACCCGGTAACGTCGGCCACGTCTGTCACTGTGAAGCCTGCATCACGAAGACTTTTTGCCGTCCCACCAGTAGAAAGAATCTCAACACCAAAGCCCTTTAGTGTTTCGGCCAAATCGTTTATTCCGGTCTTGTCGGAGACACTGATGAGCGCTCTCTTGATTTTTCTAAGTTCAGACATTGTGACTGTATTCGCGTTAAAGAATTTGATTGCCCAGGTTCATTCACCAAGCTCGAAATATGCCAACACACGCACCTTGGGGCAACATCGGCAAATAACTGAGGGGGATTGAGTAAAGTCTAAAGACAGCCTTTGGCTTAGTCAAAGAACCATTCATTCAAGAGATGCCCCGCGCGACCCATTGCCGCGCCCGCAATCAAACTCAACTTGGGATATAATGCTCCCCTAATCAGAGCCATTGAATGAAATCCAGAGACACAATAATTTCCTTGCTCCTTTTGACTGCGCTTATGACCTTTTCAGGGTGCAGTTTATTCGATGGAGTTTCGACGGCCGTTGGACTGACTGACAGGGGAACGGTAATAGTCCGTCGTGCTCAAATCAGAAGTTCCTATGCGGTTGTTGCGGCTGATCTTCTTGAAGTGAAAAGAGGTGACAAGCTAGTCATAACCGAAGAGGTCGAGTTTGAAAAAGTGCTCTGGTATCACGTCCGTGCCGAAGATGATGATCAGACCGAGGGTTGGATAGAAGCGCAGAACGTCATCACCGAGACGATTCTCGATAAGTCTCGGAAGATTGCAGAGGAGCATGTCGGGCGACCACCGCAGGCCGCAGGGCAACTGAGAGCGAAGTCAAACCTCCGCCTTTCCCCCGAACTTAACGATGAGAACATACTCTATAAGCTCGATAGCGACTCTACTTTCCAGATAATCTCCTGGGAATTCGTGCCCAAAGTTCAGGACGCCGCCGATGTCGATGATTCCTCGAAAGGGACCCAGAGAAAGACCAAAAAATCCAAAGACAACGAAGCGGAAGGCGACAAAGATCCAAATGCGGCCGACAAGCTCGATAACAAATATGACATTTGGTACCGCGTGCAGCTCGACGGATCCGTCTCGCCCGCGCCCGCAGGCTGGCTTTTCGGGCGCCAGGTGCAGCTGCAGATTCCGACGGAGATAACTTTCTATGAGACCTCCGAGCGACGCTTCGTCGCATGGTACCGTCTTGATGAGACCGAGGCTAGAGTCGATCCCAAGCTATCGCCACCCGGCAGTTATTTAATACTAACGAGATCGAGTGTTTCGAAAGCCATTGACAACATCGAACCTGAATTCGATGGCATCATGGTCCTAGTCTTCGACAAATACGATCAAAATTATTACACCGCATACCGCACCTCGGGTGAAATATGGGGCAGAATCCCAATGACCCTCGATGGTGAGGGTGACAACAAATCATTCACATTGAATCTGAGAAATTCAGTTTCAGGCCAAATGGAGAAGCGGCAATTCTTTCTCTTTCGGGACAAGAACCGCATCAAGATCCGCCTGCCTGAAGATTTTGCGAGTTTTGAAACACGCAGGAGCCGTTGAAAGACGGTGAATGAAGAGCCGATAAACCCCGACACTATTATTGAGCTTGAGCTCGACGACACTCTCGACCTTCACGCCTTTCACCCGAAAGACGCCGCTCGTGCGACATCCGCATTTTTAACAGAAGCTGCCAGCAGGGGGCTCGTTGTAGTTCGGATTGTCCATGGAAAGGGAATCGGTGTGATGCGAGAAATGGTCCGACGTCTGCTGTCGGAGAGCGAGTTGGTGGAGTCTTTTAAGGATGCCGAGGAGTTTTCAGGTGCGTGCGGGGCAACTATCGCCAAACTCAGACACGATCGTCGTGAATGACCTCTGCCCAAACTTCTTCCTCTGATACGTCTTCTTTGGAAGGATTATTAATTTTCTTCGCAAGCTGAATGCACCGTTTCTCGAGTTGTCTGATACGGGTTTTCTGTTCACGGTCGCGACGGTCGAGGATGAGCATGTAGAAAAACTGCATACCCGTCAGCGCCGCTAGTGTCAGAGACAGAAATATGAGGACGATTGTCAAAACCATGATTAAATCTCTCAATTGAGATTATAGAACTTTGAGTCGGTATTCAGTCAAAGACCGTTTCCAGCGGGTGATTTGGCAGCCTGCCCAATGGATGGATATCATCCCTATCATGAACCCAAACAGCTCCGGCATACACCTCTCTTTCACCTTGCTCTGTGACGATGTCCGTCTCGAGGCTGGGAACAAGCTATCGTTCATGGGCGTTTTTCAGAACATCATGGTCGAACAGCTGCCGGTCTCGCTGATCAAATTCGCCGTGATCAATCATTGGGAGGGTGAGGGAAGAGGCACGACCGAGGTGAGAGTCCTTTCTCCCGACAGGTCTGAGGTAGTCGTTGCTTCGGCCTCCACTCCACTCGATTTAGCTGCAGGGGGCTTCACCGACAACGTTTCTTTCTTTGTGAATGTTGTTCTGCCGCAAGCGGGAACCTACACGATTCAAACGCTCTTGGATTCAGAGGTCGTTGACGAATTCCCATTTGTCGTGACTGATGCTTCGGAAGGCGTGATACACACGACTCAAGGATCGGGAACCATTCACTAGGGGAAACCAACTCGTCGTGAGTCTATTTCGATTTGACGACCGATATGGCGAGTCGGTAAATGCCCGGTGAGCTGACATCGAGACTTTTTTCACCAACTCTTCCCTCGGAACTCACAACGAAATTCAATTTAGCCTCACCGCTTGGCCTGCGAAATGAGAATTCTCCAGTGTAATTGGTGCTCGCAGAGCCGAGTTTCTTCTGTCCGCCGTCCGGAGAAACGAGGTACATATCCACCTCGGCGTTACTGACACTTCTTCCCTCGGTAGTGAAGACGCTCCCCCGAATCAGTACTAGCGCCCCATTGTCCACTTCGAGAATCAGACGGTCCCCAAGGTCGCGAGTCTCGCCCAAGACGATTTCGACGTCGTATTTAACTCCACCGCTGTAGCCGGCCTTTTCAAAAACGAAGTTGTATTTGCCACCATCTTTGAGCTTCAAGACGAAGATTCCTTTTTTGTCAGTTTTTCCGCTAGCAATGTCCCGCCCGTCGCGCCGAGCCGTAACTGTCACCCCTGCGAGAGACTCACCGCGTGGCCCAGTCACTTTTCCCTTGGCTCCAGTTTGCGTTGTTTGAGAGAACACGAGGACCGAGGACAGAATTGCAATCGCAACAGCTGACAAAAGTTGTCTAATTCCAAGACTCATAGGATTCATGG
>CAXRBW010000255.1:0-7089 GCA_964228775.1 Pyrinomonadaceae bacterium
ACAGGAAAAGGAGATGCAAATCGGTCGTCAACTAGCTCTCGAGGTCGAGCAGCAGACGCCGATGGTAACTGACCCAATCATCACCGAGTATGTAAATCGGGTCGGTCAGAATGTGGTGCTTCACTCGGATGCGAAGATTCCATTCACAATCAAAGTAGTTGAGAGCGACGAGCTCAACGCCTTTGCACTTCCCGGAGGATATTTTTTCGTCAACAAGGGTCTCATTCTCGCTGCAGACAATGAGTCGGAACTTGCAGGTGTGATGGCTCACGAAATTGCGCACGTGGCCGCGCGGCACGCCATGGAAAACCAGGGCAAGGGTTCTTTTCTGAATTACGGTCTGCTCGCAGGAATCATCTTCACCGGCGGAGTCGCAGGTACCGTCCTTCAGAACACGGCGGGATTGACTCAGGCGCTAGCATTCTTTCGCTTCAGCCGGGCCGCTGAGGAAGAGGCAGACAGATTAGGAGTGCAGTACCTCTACGCGGCAGGTTACGATCCGAACGGTATGGCTACCATGTTCGAAAAGCTTCTCGCTCAGAACAAGAAGAAGGCGTCTTCGATCTCAAAGCTATTCTCCTCTCACCCGCAGTCAGCCGACAGGCGCGATGCAAGCGTCGCCCTCGTGGCCCGCTTTCCCGAAAAGGAGGAGTACCGAATAAGCACTTCCGAATTCAACCGCGTCAAAGCCCACCTGCTCAGAATGTCGAATGCTAAAGCGGGTATCACTGGAGATGACGCCGCCGCCAATGACGGCAAGCCGACGCTTAAACGAAGACAGCCAGTCGAGGGCGATGGTCAGTCGGCGCCGCAGGATGGCGAAGGTGGTGGTCCTCCGAAGCTCAAGAAGCGCGGAGAAACCACTCCGACGCCGACCCCAAATCCTTTTTGATGATTTCTTCTTTAAAGCCGCGCAGGGATGCGCGGCTTTTTCTTTCCGACAACTCAATTGAGAAGAATTCCCTTTAAGCCAAGATCAAAGGAGTAGAGCGATGTGCTCGTGGCAACATACATTTGGCCATTCTTGCCAAAACAAGTACCGACGACGTTCCCTCCGGAAATAAAGACCTCGGCGTGGGTCGCGCCCTCAGCGATTTTGACAATGCCTCGACGACCCCGATAGCTAGCTGCAACGTAAAGATTTCCATCAGAGTCGAAAGCGAGGCCCTGAGGCCTGCCGAGTCCGCGGAAATATTTTGAAACAAAGCCGAGTTCATCGACCGAATGGACACTGTCGAAACTTGCAAGACCGGGTGCGGTAACAAATAGCCTTCCACCCGGTCCAAATGCAAGGTGATATGCCGCAACCGAAGCCTCGAGGGTAGCGAACGGGGTGGCGTCTCCATTTTCAGAGAGTCTATATATTGTTCCGCTTCGGTCGCCAACAAAAATAGAGTCTTGATCGTCGAATGCTAGGCCCGTGGCTATTCCAAGATTTTCCCCCCTTACAGAAACGTCACCGTCGGCGCCGACTTCGCAAACCCATCCTTGAGCACGGCAACTTACAAACATTTTTCCATGTGAATCAAACGCAACAGCCGTCGGATTGAGGACCTCGGCAGGAATCTCATCGACTTGTCCCGGGCCGCTCACACGAAACAGGGTTCTTGGCAGTTTCTGTCCGCGCGTTCCCGAAACCGTCACGATGACCGAGCCGTCGGACGGATCGACTGCAGGATTCGCAACTATGTGCATCGAGTCAACGAGCGGCACGCCGATTCTCATCGTAAATGGTTCCGAAGCCCCATCGGCACCCTCAATCACCACACCAGCCACCTCTGTGCTGATGCCATCAGGAACCAAAACCACGAGGCGCGTCTGCGATGCTCCGACAAGCCGAGCTTCAATTCCACCAATCGAACAGCGGAATCCAAAATCGCCGTGCGGGCGAAGTCCTTCACATGACAAAATCACTTCTCCGCCTGGTATTGCATGTGGCGGTGTAACACTTGTGATTTGGGGCTTCGTACTCATGGCAACATCCGATATTCGAATTACCCATATTACTTTCTTAACGCGACGAAGTGAAAGATTGGAGGGCATCGCTCGGCAAGTTATGATGTCTCAAACGGAGACGGTCAAAGATGAGCAATGTCCATGGCTCGACCAAAGGGCTCAAACCGAGCCAGTTGCGCCAAATCGAGAAATTGAGCACCCGTAAGGTCCCTGTGGACGAAATCGTCTCTCAGGAACTTGCACGACAGATGTGCGAAATCTCCTCCGAGACGGGCCGACAAGTCGGTGTGCTCATAAACAGGAAGGGTCGGGTTGAATATGTGATGGTCGGCGATGCAAAGCGCATCGAGATGCCTGATTTCGGTCGGGCACGCGTCTCAAGCGACCGCCTTCGTGGCCTGAGATGTATCCATACACATTTAAACGGGGAGACCCTTACACAGGATGACCTCACCGACCTTGCACTTTTGCGGCTCGACGTAATGGCGGCCGTCGAGGTGAATCGGAAAACGGGACTTCCGAATCTCGTCCATGCCGCACATCTACTGCCGGGTGCGGCGGACCTCGATCTTTCCGACCATTCCGCATTCGAATTCTTGAAGCCTTTCGTTCCCTCTCAGTTCGACATCGATTTCATCGAACTTGTCGATTCTTTGGAGGAGGAGCTGGCGAGAACGACTCCAGCGTCGAAAAAAGGTAAATCCGACAAGGTGCGGGTGATTCTCGTGGGAGTCACCACAGGCTCCACATCCGCGGCAGAGGAATCAATGCAAGAACTTGAGGAACTTGCGACATCGGCCGATGCAACTGTTCTCGATAAGATAATCCAGAGACGTCCGCAGATAGACCCTCGCACGGTCCTCGGAAAAGGAAAGCTGGATGAACTATTGATAAGGGCAATGCGGCTCGGTGCGGACCTGGTGGTTTTCGATACCGCTTTGACGCCTGCTCAGGTCCGATCGATCTCTGAGGCGACGGAAATGAAGGTGATCGACAGGCCACAGCTGATTCTCGACATCTTCGCCCAGAGAGCGCAGTCCCACGAGGGCAAGCTTCAGGTCGAACTCGCTCAGCTCAAATACCTTCTTCCGAGACTTGCGCAGGGGCAGAACTCCGCGTTCTCCCGTCTTGCGGGAGGCATCGGCGGCCGCGGGCCAGGAGAAACCAAACTCGAAACGGATCGGAGGCGGGTGCGTGACAGGATTTCCCAACTCGAGAGACAAGTCGATTCGATAGCAAGACAGAGGCACGAGAGGAGAAAGCGGCGGGTCCAGAAACATGTTCCGATAATCTCTTTGGTGGGTTATACGAATGCCGGCAAATCAACCATGCTCAATGCCCTGACGCAGAGTTCGGTCTACGCTGAGCGCAAGATGTTCGCCACGCTCGATCCAACCTCACGACGGCTCCGACTGCCACACGAGAGAGAGGTAGTGATAAACGATACGGTGGGATTCATACGTGATCTTCCCGAGGCGCTCGTGGCCGCATTCAGGGCCACTCTCGACGAAATTGCCGACAGCGATCTCTTGGTTCACGTCGTGGATGGATCAAATGCGAACTGTCTGCAGCACATTGAATCAGTCGACTCAATTCTCAATGAACTCGGCTACAGTGAGATTCCGAGTATCGTCGTAATCAACAAGTCTGACCTTCTTAATCAAAAAGAACTTGAGTCACTTGAACGGCAAATCAGTCTTGACAAGGGATGTGCGGCCGTGTCAGTTTCAGCTATCCAAGCAGTGTCGCTGAATCAGCTCGTCGTAACGATTGGTGATATGCTTTCGCTGGAAGAAATTCAGGAACCGCAACCTGGAATCGAGGCGAACCGGGTTTAGGCGCGGACGCACCGCGATCAATCATGAGCAAGCTCATCTCAGACCTGACAAGCCCGCTGTCGAGAACAAGGAAGCGCATCCTCAGCCTGCTCAGTCCCATCTCGCAAAGACTTACCGAGCGCCAACGCTTTTGGATTGGTTTTACAATCCTCGGTCTCTCCATCACGCTTCTAATCAATAATCCGCTTCTCAAATCAGAGACCCAATCATATAAGGTCGGAGAAATTGCGCGCGAAACCATTGTCTCTCCCGCAAACATCAATCTCCCGGATGAGGAGGGTACGAGACTTCTTCGCGAGGCCGCAAAGGAAGCCGTACTCCCTGTTTTCAGAATTGAAGCAAGTCGTGGAGAAAAGGCTTCGCAGAATTTCACTACACTGACAGAGCGTCTCAAGCGCGGGGGATCATCTGGGTCTGCCTCAGACAAACAAGAAGATGTTTCGGTCCGCCTCGGACTGATTAAGAGTGCGCTTGCTCTGCGAAACTTGGGGCCCAACGAAATTGAAGCTCTGAGAATCGCTCTCAAAGAGACAGCCGACGGTTATATCTACGAGGAATCAGAACGGAATTTCTTCGCCGACTCCAAGGTCACACTCACCGACACGACAAAGCCTGGACAAAATTCCACTGAGGCACTGCCTGCGACCAATTGGACGAGTACCGATGAGGCAAAATCACGATTTCGGGAAAGGCTCTCCGCGATTAAAAGCTTATCTTCTGCAGAAGCAGATGCCTGGTTCGCCGCGCTTGCGGGACTGATTGAGCCGACGGTTTCATACGATGCAGCGGGGACAGAGGCCGCGAAGCGAACTGCCGAGGCAGCCGTTCCGCAAGAAGTAATCTCCCTTGAAAGAAACCAGACAGTTGTCCGTGAGGGTGACAAGGTCACGGCCGAGGCCGTTGCCAAGATTTCAGCAATCAGGGATTATGGCCAGCCCGGGAGAAAGGCGAATTTATTTCTGGGACTTCTTGCAATCATCAGTGGACTTTTGTGGGTGGCGTGGAAATTCGTCCAGCACAACAAGTCCAGTCCGCGAAACAATCTATCCCCCGAACGCACGTTTGCCCTTCTGGGCTTCGTCATAGTCATTCAAACTGCGCTGATGTCGGTGCTCTTCCGATTAGCGGAGTACACGGCCGTCCAAAACATCAAGGCACCTTTCAACGATTCTGGTATCTGGGCATTCGTCATACCATTTGCGTTCGGCGGCCTCACCCTAACCCTGCTTTCCGACCGGCGGACGGCACTACTCGCAGGACTGATCTTGTCATTCATCGCAGGACTACTTGCACCAACGCCGAAGCCGCTCTACTTCGCACTCTACTCGATGATGGGATCAGCCGTCGCCGTCTATGGAATCGGCCATTACAGGACTAGGCAATCGGTGACGGTCGCGGGATTCTTTATCGGGCTCGCGAGTATCGCATCGGCGCTCGCACTAATCGGATATTCGCAACAGCCATTTGTGCTGAGCACCGTACTCTTGGCAATCGCTTGCGGTTTAGTCAATGGCATCATCACTGCGGGAGTCACAGCGGTGTTTTTGCCGATATGCGAGTCACTGTTTGGCATTCTGACTGATGTTAAGTTGCTCGAACTTTCAAATGCGGATCTTCCCGTTCTTGGACAGCTCGCTCTTCGTGCCCCGGGCACCAATCAGCATTCCCATGCAGTTGGGCAGATCGCCGAAGAGGCCTGCCGGGCTGTGGGCGCGAACGGGCTTCTCGCGAGAATCGGTGCGCTCTATCACGACATTGGAAAGGTTGCTGCACCCGATCATTTCATCGAGAACCAAGCTGGCACCAATCCCCACGACCGCCTTACGCCAGCTCAGAGTGCGAAGATCATCGTCAGCCACGTGACGTTCGGTATCAAGATGGGCCGGGAGATAGGTCTTCCCTCGAAGATCATCGATTTCATTCCTCAACATCACGGGACGAGGACTCTGCATTATTTCCTAAGAAAAGCCGAAGCGGAGGCGGAAGCAAAAGGTGGAGGTCCAATAGACGAAAACGAATTCCGATACCCCGGTCCCAAGCCCCAATTCAAAGAAACCGCAATCATGATGATTGCCGACAGTTGCGAGGCAGCGGCACGGGCTCTGGAGGAGCCTACCCCTGATAATGTCCGCTACATCGTCACGAAGATCATCGATGCAATTTTGGCTGACGACCAACTGAATGAATGCGATCTGACACTGAAGGAGCTTGCGGCGATAAGGGAGGCAATCATCAAGAGCCTTTGCGCGATGTACCACCCTCGCGTCGACTATCCTGGCTTCACTCTACAGGACGAGGGAGAAAGTGGCGGTGCCTCAGATGAAAAAAGTCAGAAGTTCCGCGATCCCAAGGACTTGCCGATTAGCAAGGGTGGCGAGATTGAGGACGAGGCCTACAACATCACACAAGACCCAAACCGCAATTGATGATAAACAAAAAGCCCCGGCCAAAACCGGGGCTTTTTCTTTTACGTTTCTGTCCGATCAAGAATTGATGAGTTCCTTGAGTTCCTTACCGGGTTTGAAATAAGCGACACGCTTTGCAGGTATGCTGACGGAATCCCCGGTCTTGGGATTTCGCCCCTTCCTCGCATTGCGCTGGCGGACTCGGAAGCTACCGAAACCCCGCAACTCTATCTTCTTGCCCTCATTGAGGGACCCGATTATGCTCTCGAAAACAATTTCGACAAGCTGTTCGGCATCCTTCTTGGTCATCTCCGCCTCTTTGGCGACTCTTTCGACGAGATCTGCTTTGGTCATACGTTTTAACCTCGTTTCAGGTTAATGAAGCCGCGCGCCTATTCGGCTGCCGCACCTTCAGCTGCGGTTGATGAAGAATCCTCATCGGCCTTGGTTCCGAACTTGAGATTGGCGAGCTCGCCGAGCGAGGCCATTCCGCCCTTAGCTTCGGTCGAGTAGCTTCTCGTGTCGACAATCGGCTCATCGTCCTTGCCCACTGATCGCGCCGACAGGCCGATCTTCTGGGTGTCGCGTTCGATTCTCAGAATTTTAAATTCGAGTTCCTGACCAACCTGGAACAGGGTTTCAGGATTATCGACGCGTTCATCGGAAAGTTCCGAAATATGGCAGAGGCCTTCGAGGTCATCAGCCAACTCCACAAACACTCCGAAGCCCGCAAAGCGCGAGATTTTTCCAGTGACCGTGTCACCGGGTCTGTGGGTCTGCGTGAAATTGTCCCAGGCGCTCGGGGTCAAATCCTTGATCGAGAGCGACAGACGTTGCTGATCGATATCGATGTTGGAAATGACCGCCTCGACATCCTGTCCCTTCTTGAG
>CAXRBW010000256.1:0-6717 GCA_964228775.1 Pyrinomonadaceae bacterium
CATCGAACATTTCAGCATGGAGCCCTCGCCCGAATTCAAGCAGATACTGGACTCGGTCTTCGAGATGCAGATGGACGGCAGTGTCACGACTCTTGAAGAAGCGATAGAAGCAGTTAAGAAAATCGGTCATTAAGTTTGGCAAGTCTGGAAAGTCTAGGAACTCTAGGAAGTCTGGGAAGTCTAGGACGGAAAGAGAGGGCGGAAGGCAGAAGATTAATCAGACAAAAGAGTAGAAGAGTAGAAGAGTAGAAGAGTAAGAGAAGAAGTTAGTAGGTAGGTAGGTAGGTAGGTAGGTAGGTAGGTAGAGAGGAAACTAGAAAAGCATTGGCCTGAAATAAAAATGTTTATAGACATTTCTCCTCTAAAAGCCTCTCGCGATTTCAGACTTCTGTTCATCGGTCAGGTTGTGTCGTTCTTCGGGACGATGATTTCCTTCGTCGCCATCCAGTGGCAGGTCTATGAGCTAACAAAGTCTAGTGCTTACGTCGGGTACATCAGTCTCTTCCAGTTCGTGCCGATGTTCGTCTTCGCGTTCATCGGAGGCGCCGTCGCAGATTCCTTTGACCTGCGCCGCATCCTCCGCCTGACCGAGATTGGCCAGACCCTCGTCACCGTTTTTCTCATCGTCAACAGTTTCATCGGTACGCCGAGCCTGACAGTCATCTACATTTCGGCTGCGGTTCATGCAGCATGTGCAGCACTCCAGCGCCCGGCGTTCGAGTCTTTCATCCAAAAGGTCATACCCGCTGAGTTGATGACCTCGGTTCAGGCGCTCAACTCACTCCGATGGAGCATCGGAGCGGTCATCGGCCCCGCCATCGCTGGCGTCATTACGACGACGCTCGGTGTGCGCACGGCCTTCATCGTCGATCTCGCCACATTCGTTGTCTCGCTCATCGCTGTTTATATGATCAGTGCTGTGCCGACTGCGGCGGATGCCGAGCGGCCGAGTGTCCGCGGCGTTCTCGACTCGGTCCGCTACGCACTTTCGAAGCCTTACCTGCTCGGGACCTATATCATCGACATCGCTGCGATGTTCTTCGCCGTTCCGCAGGCGCTGTTTCCTGCACTCGCCAAGACATACGGGGAAAAGTTTTTAGGATTGTTTCCTGCCGCCATCGCGACGGGATCTTTGATTGCAGCACTGACCTCGGGCTGGACCAAGAAAGTGGAGCATCACGGTGCCGCAATTACCGCAGCAGCAATTTTGTGGGGAGTGGGCATCGTTCTTTTCGGGTTTGCGAACGGTATTTGGATTGCACTCGCATGTCTTGTCTTCGCAGGGTTTTCCGACATGATCAGCGCCATCTTTCGCGGTGCAGTCTGGAACCAATCGATACCGAACTTCATGCGCGGCCGCCTTGCGAGCCTCGAAATGATCAGCTACCTGACGGGACCCTATCTCGGAAATGCGAAGATGGGAATCGTCGCTGAATGGACGTCGGTTCCCACTGCGATAATCTCGGGCGGAGCACTTTGCATCATCGGCGTTGCCGCCTCTGCGATGCTAATACCTGGTTTTCTTACTTATCGGGCCACCGATGGCATTCGCGACCGAGAACTCGAAGAAGCTCGCAAATGACAGTTGATGATGAATGATTGTTGATGGATCACGAAAGCAAAGAGATTAGGGATAAGCAGCGCCGAGAACTTTTCCCTCGCAACCCGTCTCTACTTTCCGAGACTTGCCTTCAAGTATTTTCCGGTGTGTGACTTGTAATTATTTGCTATCTCTTCCGGCGTGCCGGTCGCAATCACCTTTCCGCCACCCGTTCCGCCTTCGGGACCCAAATCGACAACATGATCCGCAGTCTTGATCACATCGAGGTTGTGCTCGATGACCAGCAGACTGCCGCCATTGTCCACAAGTGCGCGAAATGCGGTGAGTAGTTTGTTTATGTCATCAAAATGCAGACCGGTGGTCGGCTCATCGAAGATGAACAGTGTCTTCTGTTTGGTTTTGACTGAAAGATGCGCCGCGAGCTTGACCCGCTGGGCCTCGCCACCGCTCAAGGTCGTCGCCGATTGACCGAGTCGCAGATAGCCAAGTCCGACCGCATCGATGACCTTCAGCTTATTGACCAATTTGGGTGCATCCTTGAAAAAGACAATCGCCTCGCGCACGGTCAGGTCGAGCACCTCTGCGATATTTCGTCCCTTGTATTTGACGTCGAGGACATCCTCCTTGAACCTAGTGCCGCGACAGTCTTCGCAGGTCAACTCGACATCGGCCAAAAACTGCATCTCGACCGTCACCGTGCCGCTGCCCTGACATGTTTCGCACCGACCGCCAGGAACATTGAACGAAAAATGTGACGAGTTGAATCCATGCGACTTCGCCCCATTAGTCGAGGCGAATATTTCTCTTATCGCGTCATAGGCCTTGATGTATGTAACGGGGTTTGAGCGCGGAGTCCGACCGATGGGAGACTGATCGACAAGGACAATATCGTCTATCAGCTCGGCGCCTTTGATTTCCTTGAATTCACCGACCTGACCCTGCCATTCACCGCGCATCTTCTTGATTCCCGCAAACAGGATGTCGTGTACCAGCGTCGATTTACCCGATCCCGACACACCCGTCACGCAGGTGATCATGTCGAGCGGTATCTCGACATCGACGTTCTTGAGATTATTCTCTCTTGCACCCACGACCTTGATCTTTCTCTTTGTCGGTGCCTTGCGCTTGACCGGAATCTCGATCTCCGCTGTGCCGCGTAGATACTGTGACGTCAGCGAGTCCTTGTTTTTGAGAAGGCCCTTGAGATCGCCCTCGTAAATCAGGTGTCCTCCGAGTTCGCCGGCGTGAGGACCGATGTCCAGTATGTGGTCGGCCGCGCGCATTGTTTCTTCGTCATGTTCGACCACAAGCACCGTGTTCCCGATGTCCCGCAGGTTCTCGAGTATCTTCACTAGTCGCGAGTTGTCGCGCGGATGGAGTCCGATTGAGGGTTCATCCAGTACATAGAGTGCACCGACCAACAATGATCCGAGGTTGGTCGCAAGCTGTATCCGTTGCGCCTCTCCGCCCGACAGTGTCGAGGCAAGTCTGGCCAACGTCAGATAGTCGAGTCCGACTTCGACCAGGAATTTGATGCGCCTCCCGATTTCTTGCAGGAGTTTCTCGGCAATCTTCTCTCGCTCGGGCGACATTTTGAGCTTCCCGAAGAACAAGTCAGCGTCCTTGATCGACATCGCGACAATTTCGGGGAGACTGAGTCCTCCAATCTTGACCGCCCGCGCCTCCTCTCTCAACCTTCCGCCCTTGCAGTTCGGGCAGACGGTGTAGCCACGGTACTTCGCCATGAAGACGCGGACATGGAGCTTGTATTTTTTGGTCTCGAGCCACTCAAAGAATCCACTGACACCACGCCAGGTCTTATGACCCTCGAAAATCATCGTCTTCTGTTTCTGACTTAGTTCGTTGAAAGGGACATCGGTCGGAATCTTTTCACTCGCCACGAACTTCATGAGCTCCTTCTTTGCCCATGCATATTGCGGACGGCTGAAGGGGTCCACCGCGTCCTCTTTTAGTGTGAGGTTCGTGTTCGGTACGACCAATTCATAGTCGATGCCTATCGTGTTTCCAAAGCCTTGGCAGACGCGGCATGCGCCGAACGGTGAGTTGAAGCTGAACAGAATCGGCTCTGGCTCCTCATATACCGACCCGTCGTATTTGCATATGAATTTATCCGAGAACTTCAGTGTTTTTATCGGCTCATCGGCCGTCACGATGACTGCGGTGGCGGATTCGCGGAAACAGATTTCCAGTGAATCCACCAATCTCTTGCGACCCTCGGGGTCGGCCTTCAGTCTGTCTACGAGTACGAACGTTTCCTCGAAATCCTTGAACTTGTAATCCTCGGGCTTGGTGAGCTCGATGGTTTCCCCGTCGCGGAAGAGTCGCGTGAACCCGCTCTGCATCAGGCTCATCAAGTGAGGTATCGGACTCGGTGTCTTCTTGAGTGCTTTGGCCGACGCTGCGAGGTCTTCGGACTGAGCGGGGAAGAGAACGTAGAACCGCGTGCCATCATTGAGCGCTGCAAGGATATCGGTCGCCGCCGACTCAGGCGAGTCTTTTCTGATCTCACGGTCACATTCCCCGCAGAAAGTCTGTCCGACACGTGCAAACAGGAGTCTGAGGTAGTCGTAGATTTCGGTCTGTGTGGCAACGGTCGAGCGCGGGTTGCGAGTCGAGTTCTTTTGCCTGATGGCGATGGCCGGTGCGATGCCGATAATCTCATCGACGTCGGGTTTGTCCATGCGTTCGAGGAACTGACGCGCATAAGCCGAAAGTGACTCGACGTATCGTCGCTGTCCCTCGGCGTAGATCGTGTCGAATGCGAGCGACGACTTTCCAGAGCCCGACACACCCGTCACCACCGTCAGTTTATTGATCGGGAGTCTGAACGAGATGTTCTTTAGGTTATGGACCCTGGCGCCCCTAACCTCGATGGCTTCCTCTTTCTGCTTTGCAGACTGCATAGAGAACGTTTGAGCGTATTTCGTAACCTTATAATGTTACTAAACCGCCGACGGCTCTCAAAATGAGGCAGAAAACAGTGAGTTTTGATTAGAGGTCGGAAGGGCCCTCGGAGGAGGGTCTACTGAACTTTCGGAGGCCGCCCCCCGTCCCCGATGCAGGCAGACAGTGAGTTGTATGATTTGAATGTTCGGGTCTGCTCGTAGAAGCGCGAGCCTTTCTTATGGCAGATTCCCGTTCGTGAGAGTTTCACAGGAGGCTCTCCGACTGAATCGTACTTGTCACCACCACAAGACCCCGAAAAGATTGCTGCAAAGCCGAGACAAAGTCCTAGCATCGCTTTTGAAGTTATAGTCAACATTTTCTTCTCCGCACCTTTTAAGTCTTTGCCGACACATCGGCGATTTCAACCTGCAATCACTCTTCTTCAGTTGGATCTAGTCCGATTACCTCATCGACATCGCCCTCGCTGATTGCGAGTAAATCTGACGCTTCCGTTTCGGGGAGCTCACTGACCGTTTTGAGACTTTTTTGGATGGCTCGTGACCGAACTCCCGTCTGATCGATGGTATTGCTAACCGTATTAAGCTGTTTTTTGACCTTATCGAGAACTTCAGTGAATTTGCCGAACTCGCTCTTGACGGCACCGAGTACACGCCAGACTTCACTAGCACGCTTCTCGAAGGCGAGGGCCTGGAATCCCATCCTTAGACTGTTGAGTATGGCGGAGATAGTGGTCGGCCCTGCGAGGACGACACGATACTTCTGTTGAAGGGTATCGGATAGTCCCGGCATGCGCAGCGCTTCGGCATAGAGACCCTCGGTTGCGAGGAACATGATACCGAAGTCTGTAGAATGTGGCGGCTTGATGTACTTGTCGTGGATGTCTTTCGCAGATTTCTCGATTGTAGACTTGAGCGCCTTCTCAAATCGTTCCACCTCCGCCACGTCTCCCTTCTCAGCGGCCTCCTGCAAGCGGAGGTAATCTTCTTGGGGAAACTTGGAGTCGATTGGAAGCCAGACGATTGTGTCCTTTTCACTTTCTGGGCCTGGAATTCTGACAGCGAATTCGACTTGTTCGTTTGAGTTAGGATCAATTTTTACGTTTCGGTCGAACTGTGATGAGGCGAGAATTTGTTCGAGCAGTGCGCCGAGTTGGACTTCGGCCCAAGTCCCACGGCTTTTAACATTCGTCAGGACCCGCTGAAGATCACCGACACCTGTCGCCAGACTTTTCATCTCGCCTAGTCCCGTGTAGACGCGCTGCAGTTCCTCGCTGACATTCTTGAAGCTCTCGGAAAGTCGCTTCTCCAAGGTTTCGTGGAGTTTTTCGTCAACAGTTTTGCGCATCTCCTCGAGCTTTTTCTCATTACTCTCTTGCAGTTCCTTGACACGCTCGTTCAGTGCCTGGCGGACGCGCTCCATTGAAGCCGTGTTCTGTTCGCCCATGCCACGGACCGAATCAATCAGCGTCGCATTGACGCCCTGGATCTGTTTGCCGATCTCTTCGCGGAGTTGTTGTGCCGACCGAGATGATTCTTCGCGGGCGTTACGGAACTCTCCGCTGAAGTCACCTGATACTCCGGCTCCTGATTTCCTGACAGCGATGAATACAAGCACGCAAAAGGAAAGTCCCGACAGTGCGATGGCGATGATAAGGAGTGTTTCATTCATAATGGATGAGGAATCGAACTCGAAGATGATACATCACAATTGGACCTTTGGAACAAAGATAGGCCTACACTTCCGAAGCTCAAGTCATAAAAAATAACTCCGTTCGAACCATACGTAATTCGGTGTAGAATGTTCAGACGTCCCCGTGATTCAAAACACCCAGGAGCTGCCTCATAGTCCTGGCTTAGACGCTCGAGAGTGATGACCCGAACCATCAGAACCTTCCGACAACCTGACTTTTCGTCGCTGGATAAAAAGGAGAGCTTCCTCATTCTGACGCCCCACCGGTCGACGGCAAGGAGCATCGGTGTACTGCCGAAGTCACTGGAGACCGTCGCCAAAGAAATTGTTACCGGAGCGGGTTACGCCGTCGCTTCCGACCTGACCGCGCTCATCATCAGAAGGGCCGCAGTGATGAAGGTTGTAAAGAATCAGAATGCTTCAGCATATCTCTCGCGAATAACGACGATTCTCGATACGGTCCTTCGAACAGGGGTCGACCCGAATATTCTCCGAGCGAGCGACTCGGCGAACGTAAGACAGCTTGGCGAGGTGGCCGA
>CAXRBW010000257.1:0-4299 GCA_964228775.1 Pyrinomonadaceae bacterium
AGGGTAGGGAATTGCAATTAAGGGGGGGGGGGGGGTATCCTTTTCGTTCTCTTGATTTACACGAAATTTGCAAGCCGACTTACCTCATAGAACGTGGGAGGGTGTCAGATGAGCGTTAAGCCATTAAATAGAAAGCGTCGCAGCATAAATCTGGGTGAAACTGAAGATGCCGCGGCAGAATCCCTCCGCGGAACGAAAGGGGCGCGGCGAAACTCTGGTTTTATCGCTGCCGATTCAAAAGATGACTTCATTGCCATTCTCGCTCACGAACTTCGCAATCCACTGAATGCAATTTCGGGGTGGGCTCAGATGCTATCAATCGACGGCGTCGACCCGAAAAGGGTCAAGCATGCCGCCGAGATAATTGCTGCGAGCGCCGAATTACAAAGAGATCTGATTGATGACCTACTCGACATCGCAGGCATCAACACCGGAAAACTCAACCTCGAGATGCAAAGCGTCTCACTACGTGGCCTTCTTTTAGACATGGTCGACCGAACTCGCCCGCTGGCCGAGGTAAAGGGAATCAAGCTCGTACCCGAAATTCCCCGATCAAAAAGCATGATGATTTGCGGAGACCGAAAGAGACTCGAGCAGATTGTGGGAAACCTGCTTTCCAATGCATTGAAATTCACCGACATCGGCGGAACGATTTCTGTGAAGCTTAAGACCAGAGACGGTGACGGTGTGTTCACCATTGAAGATGATGGAGTCGGTATCTCGCCCGAGGCACTGCCTGGAATCTTCGACATGTTCAGGCAATCCGATGGTGTACAAAATGAAAGAAAGTTGGCAGGCCTCGGCTTGGGACTGACGCTCGTCAAACAATTTGTAGGGATGCACGGAGGAAAAGTCGCTGCCTCGTCGGACGGCAAAGGCAAAGGATCTAAATTTTCGGTATCACTGCCGTTGATTTGATTTGGAACTGAAAACTTTGCGCTGGGCCGCCGATTACGTGCGGCCCTTTTCATTTGAAAGCATAGAGGTTTAGTGGCAATTTAGCAGGCGGGGCCCTAGCGATGAGGAAAATACTTACATCCCAAGAAATGCGAGATATTGACAGGTTGACCGTCGAGGGCGGCATCGACTCACTCACGCTCATGGAGACCGCTGCCGGTGCAATTGTATCACTTATCTCGGAACTGCTCGGGAATCAGGTAGGGAACCGTGTGTTGATTGTTTGCGGAAGAGGTGACAACGGTGGTGACGGCGCTGCAATCGCGAGACTTCTTGAAAATCTTGGCATGGATGTCACCGTTCTTCTCATTGGTTCAGTCGAAGACACGCGAGGCGATGCACGGATCAATTTTGAAAGATGTCCTGGACTCATCCAATGCACAAATGAGGGCGATGCCATCGCCGCATTCACTCATTCAATTTCGCAAGGACCCTCGGTTGTCGTTGATGCGATGTTTGGGACGGGACTATCGCGAACACTTGGCGGAGCATATGCCGCCATAGCGGAAAAACTCGCTGTCCTCGCCGAAGACGAAGGTGAAAGGCCCCTCATCATCTCAGTCGACCTTCCCTCCGGCATCGATGCCGATAGGGCGGAGGTATCTGGAATCTGCGTCAAAGCCGATGCGACCGTGACATTCACCGCTCCAAAGCTTGGAAACGTCATGGCACCCGCGTCGCGGTACGTCGGCGAATTGATAGTCGCAGATATCGGCAGCCCCGCCGAGCTGATAGGCCAATCGAGGTCAATGAATTTTCTCGCAGAGGAGTCTGATGCTGCGGCATGGCTCTTGGCAACCGAGTTCTCCGAAGACTCTTTCAAGAAAATGCGTGGACATGCGGTCATGTTCGCCGGATCGCACGAATATATCGGTGCATCGGTGCTTGCAGGCAATAGCGCCGCGATGTCAGGCGTCGGACGGGTGACACTGGTTGCGACCGATGAGACCGCAGATACCTTATCATCGGCCGTCAAGCCAGAAGTTATAGTCAGGCGAGCTGCTGACATGTCTAAGTCGATGGAGCTAATCATCGACGCAGATGCCATTGGAATCGGCAGCGGCATGGGTACGGTGTTTTCTGCGGATGATATTCATACACTCATCGCATCTAGCAAGTCTCCAATCGTCATTGATGCTGATGGTCTCAATGCAATAGCTCCACTCAATCACGGGCTGCCGACGAATACTCAGGTAGTACTAACTCCGCACCAAGGTGAATTTTTAAGACTCGCGGCAATCACTAAGGAAGACCTTGAGACCGACCGAGTCGGAGAGTTGAGGCGGTTTGCAACCAGAAGCGGGGCCGTCACGGTTCTCAAGGGTGAACGAAATCTCGTCGGTCTTCCTGATGGAAGGGTCATCGTGGTACCAACGGGAAATCCGGGTCTCGGTAAGGCGGGTAGTGGTGACAATCTCGCGGGAATCATCACGGGCTTCGTCGCGCAAGGTGCACGTTTTGGAATCAGCATCGCCGATACAGTAATTGCCGCCGTGTTTATTGCGGGCCTTGCAGGGGACATCGCGGAAGAGAGATGGGGGAGGCGTGCGATGACGGCCTCCGATGTGAGAGACTGCCTCAGCGAAGCATTCAAGATGCTTGGTGATTATGAAAACCTTCAATGACACAGCGAGAAGTTTCAACCACTGTCACTGATTCGCCCGAGGAGACCTTCGCGCTTGGCCAAAAGGTCGGAGCGGGACTTCTTGGCGGCGAGATCCTATTGCTGCATGGAGGCCTTGGTGCAGGCAAGACACTTTTCGCGAAAGGTGTTCTCGGGGGTCTTGGTTACGATGTGGATGAGGTCACCTCGCCGTCATTCACACTCGTCAACCTTTACAAAACAGGGAAGTTCGATGTTTATCACATCGATTTTTGGCGTCTCGACAAGGGTGGCGATCTAGCGGGTGCCGTGGGAATTTCCGACATGCTTGAAGATGAATCGGCTGTTTTGGTAATCGAATGGCCCGAACGGTTGAAGGGTTTTGATTTCGGGCGCAGGCTCCTTGAGGTCACCATCGAGGGTGATGGGGAGGGACCCAGAAAAATCTCGCTCGGCCGCTCCGATTGACATCCTGCGCGCGATTACCTAAAACATTATTAAAAGATAAAGATTCGCTTCAGAGCGGTTAATCCATTTCAAAGAGGTAACTACATGCCCTATCCAGAAATCATGATTGCAGGAATGCGCCAAGAGCTGGCGCGATTGGGAATCGAGGAGACGAAGACTTCAGACGCCGTCAAAAGTGCGGTGGAAGGCACCGATGGGACTGTGATGGTGATTGTGAATTCAGTCTGCGGTTGTGCCGCTGGCGGTGTTCGTCCTGGGATTGCGATGGCGCTCGAGCACTCGCCCTCAAAACCCGACAAGGCAATCACTGTTTTCGCCGGCGCCGACATCGATGCCACTGACACTGCAAGAAATTATTTCACTGGCTATTCGCCTTCCTCGCCTTCGATTGCCATTCTCAAAGGCGGACAGCTCGTTAAGATGTTCGAACGTCGCGATCTCGAGGGACGTCCGCCCCAAGTCATCGCTCAAGCGCTTGTCGAAAGCTTTGCAGAAGTTTGTTCGTAGACGATTGCGAAACCAAATATCAAAAGGGTCGGCGCTTTGGCCGACCCATTCTCTTTTTAACTCAGCAGCAGGCTTACTTCAGTGTAGACTTCGTCACTGCGTCGAGCTCCGGACTCTCAGTCGTCAGTTTCCACGCACCGCCCTCGCGGATGAGCTTGACCTTGAACCCATTTGGCGCGCCTTCCGTCTTAAGTTCCGCGATTGCGATGTCGCCCGTGATTACTTCGTTGCGAACTTCGCAGAGCCGGTTGGAAACCTGCTCGGCCTCAAAATAGTCCGCCAAACCTTTATAGCCACCAGATTTTATCTTGGCATCAAGCTCCTTGAGCGATGAAGAAGAATAAACCGCGCGAAGTGCGCCATCACTTTTGCGCGTCATCGCGTCACAATATGCTTTGATGGTAGGCGCGACCGTGTCGGCCTGATTTGCCGTTTCCTCCGACTTTCCGGCAGGAGCGCTTGCAACGGTTTCATCCTGTTGTACCCCGCCATTAGCGGGTTCGGTTGCGCTCCGGTTGTCGGACGTGCCGCACCCCGTGATAAGGAGCGACGAGAGGAGTATTATTGGAAAAAGTTTTTCGAGTTTGTTCATGGCAATTGATTTGCTAGCGAAATCAGTCGGAAAAAAGAATTATAGGTCACGAGAAATCAATGGACAAAGTTTATGGAAAAAAACTGAGAAGGACCTTTCTTCTTGAAGGACTGCCTGAGCCCTTGACCGCCGCCGACCGTCATCTGCAGTTGTTCGACAACTACATCGAGGG
>CAXRBW010000258.1:0-3023 GCA_964228775.1 Pyrinomonadaceae bacterium
CTGCAATGCATACACAGACTTTGATACATGGTCGGGCCAGCTGCGTCTGGAGCAGGCGCACAAGGACTACCTCCAACTCATGGCGGAAGCCGGAATCGGTGGTCTTCTCTTGGCGGTTGGATTCATCTGGACGCTTTTCCGCAAAGCTGCACGCAATATAGTCGCGTCAGAAGATCTGTTTGCGAGGAGTGTTGCACTCGGAGCGCTCGCTGGCTGCACCGGAGTTCTGGTCCACAGCTTCTTCGATTTCCCATTGAGGATTCCGTCGAATGCTTATTTCTTTTTAATCTGCTGTGTTCTTGCGGTCGTCGCTGTCAAGGGACCGAGGCGGCATCGATCGAGAGCGCGGCGGGGATAAGCGCTCAACCGCCTATGGCGATGCGTGCGGCAGTCGACTTGATAAAGAGGCGCATTATCCAAGGCTTTGAGTCGTCTTGATTGAATTCAAACTTATCGAGCTTGCCCACAAGAAAAACCTTGCGAGCCTCAAGATCCCTCAGATCTATATCCTCAACAAACGCGTAGTATTCAAATGCGAGGATGAAATCTCCGTTGATATTAGTTGATGAGACCCTCAGCGCTCTCCTGTCGTCCCTTACGGGGCAGACAAAATTCACTTTGCCCGCGCAAGAGATTGAGAATGATCTCGCAGGCATCATCAATTCTTGCCCACGGTAACTGATTGCCGTGTTTTCGAGCTCTTCCCAGGCAGGTCCCGCGGCGGTTTCATTCTTTCCGACAAGCAACCGGCTCAGTCGTCCCGCCAAGGCGAAGAGGTGAAGATATCGAAGTTGGGCGACCTGTTTTTTTTCGTTTTCAATTTTTAGACGTTTCAGCAAATCATCTGACATGCGTACTGCAAGGTCCCAGTCCTCTCGCGCCAGTGCCCCTGAAAGTTGGTTCCAATCCCTGTCAGATATCCCTGATGATGTCGATTGTCTTGCCCCACGACCGCCCTTTATCTGAGCAACAAGTGGAGCAGATCCAAAAAGAAATACGACGGTCGACATGACGAAGACCATCGTAAACCGGCGAAAATCAATTTTCATTGTTTCTTAGTCAGTCGCTCTTTGGATTGGACCGCTTCGACGTAGCCGCTTCCTGGGAGGTTTCCAATTGCAATGGCAGCCTCATAAATCTTCAGGGCGTATTCATTCTGATCGTAATATTCGTAAAGTCTTGCCAGGTTCACATAGGTCAGAGATTTGAGTACAGGATCCAATGAACCGTTATCTGTCTTTAGAACCTGATCGAAAAATCCCTTGGCCTCACGGAGCAGAACATTTCTTGCATCTACATCCGTGATCGCCGCAGCGGAAAGACTCTTAACTCGACCCAAGTTGTAGTAAATCCTCGCATTGGCGGAAGATTGGTCTTCACCACCGAGCAGCGCTTTCAAAGCTTCTTCGGCCTCTTGATATTTTTGCGCTCGTATCAATTCGTCAATGGCAATGAGTCGCTTCGTCACGGGATTTTCCAAAACCGTCGACGCATTGCTTTTGGCTCGCTCTCTTTCCACCGCAGCCCGTTTTCTTGCGTCTGCGTTCTCGGCGAGTCTTCCTGACTCCTTCGCGGGATCCAAGGAAGCAATCATGTCACGCAGCGAGCTCGCAATATCGAAACCAGAATCCTCAAGACCCTTGAACTGTTGGGCAAAGTAAAATGCCAACACCGCACCGCCGTCCGAGGCGTCCGAAAGCTCCGCCGCAATTTCATCATCTACTTTGGGCATGACGAATTTGCCTTCGATGAGGTAGAGGTCCTCGGTCAGCTGAACCACCTTCCGCCCCTTCGAATCAACCGATTCGCTAAGAGGTTTCCGCCCGACATTCTTGCGGGCCTCCTCTGTCGCCTCTAACATTTTTCTAAAGGCTCTTTCCCTCACATCGGCCGCCACAACTACTGATTTCGCGATTGCGATGTTGATGTCCGGCGAAATGTCCGGATCGAGCCGGCGCTTTTCATCGAGCAGTGCCCTCAATCCGTCCCGCTTTAGAGAAATCTCCTTACCATTTGCGAGGACTATGGGGTCCATGACGAATTGAATGAACGCCCTACGCGCGTCGGATACGCTGAGGTCTGTCTCTGGGGGAACGATGACGACATACTGGTCGCCAAAATTAAGGAAATTGACTGTTCCTTTACCTACTAGTAGTTCAGGGACGATTTTGAATGAACGGTCACGCTCTCGAACCTCGATCTTGGAGAGAGACGGCTTACCCTTGCCAGTCTTTACCTCGACACGTGTCTGCTCGGCAAACGTTGTCTGCGGCCGTGTATTTAGGTACTCAGTAATTTCGGTAATCATGACGGCGGCAGACTGACGAAGTCCATCACCACTTTTCTGATAAAGTCCTGCGAGCCCATCAAGTCGCTGACCTACTGTCATCGGACCGTCAGAGGTCTGAATCGTGGTTCTGTAGAACTGTCTAACAAGAGGAGAGAAATCGAGGACCTCGAGCAACTCGCCGGGAAGTTCAACATCACGCTTCGGTTCCTCGAGTCTTGGTGCGTCACTCAGCGTGAAAGCCATCGAGATAAATGGTGCTGCTAGTTGCGCCTCTGAAAATCCAGCATGGCGGCTACGGTACTGCTTGATGAAATACTCCATCTTCGCGATAAGTTCGCGGTCCGCGGTTGCGAATTCTGTCTTGAGCTTGGCCCTAAGCTCTTCGCCTGATTGGGTCAATGGAACCCTTATGCCGCCAGCCTCAATTGCGGCAAGTACTGCCGTCAGGCGCTTGTCAGATACGACTGATACTCCGTGTGATCCGAAGTCGAAAGTTCTGTGAATTGTCTGCGCAGACGCGCCCGAGGCCGACAGCGCAATTAATAGGATTACGACGAAACTTTTCATTTGAATGTATGAGACCTTTTCTTAAAGATGCATCAGAATCATCCGACGATGTCCTCGGATGGGGCACCTAGCCGATGAAAATCAGTATCTTACAGACACCGCTCGCAAGGCAAAATACATGAATCAATGAGCATCGAGCCGTTCAATCGAAGCCTGATACAAGCCA
>CAXRBW010000259.1:0-3098 GCA_964228775.1 Pyrinomonadaceae bacterium
ATTCATAAGGTCGACCGTCGAACTGAAAGGGGAGTCCCCGACCATAAGCGGCATGAAGAAGGCTCTCGGCCTCAGTTCAACGGCAGGTCTCTACAAAGTTCTCGACTCGCTCGAGCTGCAGGGCTTCATAGTCAGGGAGCGGAACAGCTGGAAGGGGATCAAAGTTTCGGCGAGGCGGACACCGCAAGACGTGGCCTCGGTGGGTATACCCCTTTTGGGAATTGTCGCCGCAGGCAATCCCATCGAGGCCGTTCTTGTACCTGAGACGATAGATGTTCCTTTGACCATGCTGAAGAGTGGAGTCAGGCATTTCGCCCTTGAGGTGAGAGGCGAAAGCATGATTGGGGAAAACATCATCGACGGTGACAAGATCGTTCTTCGGCAGACGAGTACGGCTCGCAACGGAGACCTGGTCGTAGCTTTGGTCGACGGCTGCGATGCAACGGTGAAGACATTCAGATCAGAAAACGGAACCGTCTATCTGGAACCGGCCAACAGCGCCTTTAAAACCATAGAGGTCGAGTCGTCGCGCGTCACCATCCAGGGAATAGTTGTCGGATTGATAAGAAAGTACGTGAATGATTAGCAAGGGGGTCGTCAGTTTAAGAGAAGTCGCCGACAATCGCCGCAGGGAAAAGATCCCGACCGGCGTCGTCGCCCTCGACCGCCTTGCAGGGGGTCTGATAAGAGGCGGCATCTGCGAGTTGGTCGGTGAAGACGGGGCGGGGAAGAGGTCTCTTGCAACATCGCTGGCAGCTTCTGCGACGAACCGTGGGGGACTGTGTGGAATCGTCGACGGCACGGATGGGTTTGACCCAGTTTCCGCGCAGCGCTGCGGCGTGACCCTAGAGAGGGTTCTCTGGGTCAGGTGTGGCGGCGACATATCCAAAGCGGTTCTTTCCGCCGAGCATCTCGTCCAGTCGGGATTGTTTGAATTCATCTGGCTCGATCTTGCCGGCTTTTCCGAACATACCCTTGCCTCGCTGCCTTCGAGTTATTGGTACAGATTCAAGAGCGGACTCAGCGGCTCTGCAACTTCGATGGTCGTCACACTTACATCTCCTCGTGCGAGATCCGCTGCGCATCAATCATTCAGACTTTCGGTGAACGGACTCAGATGGTCGGATGCATTCAACTTCAGGATGCCCGAGGTCCTTGAACTTCATCTTGAATGTATGAGACCCGTTCCGGCCTCGACCGACATGGCCGTCGCGGGCATATGAAAATGGATTGATGGAACATGCGCACCTTCATTGCGGTCAGGGTTGGAAATGATGACGATGTGCGCAGGCTCGTCGCGATAGTCACCGCCGAATATTCACCGAACATTGAGACGCTTGAAGAGTCGATGGCGGTTTTCGATCTCATCGGCAGGCAGTGCCCCGATTCATGTGCCGAAAACATCCTAAGCAAGTTTCCCTCAGCCTCAATCGGAATATCTGGAAACATGGCCTCGGCCATCCTGCTTGCCAGGGA
Source organism: Pyrinomonadaceae bacterium (assembly GCA_964228775.1). Classification (GTDB taxonomy): domain Bacteria; phylum Acidobacteriota; class Blastocatellia; order Pyrinomonadales; family Pyrinomonadaceae; genus CAXRBW01. The sequence continues at coordinate 1,477 of CAXRBW010000259.1, forward strand.
ATCAGACGGCGTGAACGATGGGAGAAGGGGAGAAGATTCCGGCCTCGGCCATCTCAGTCTTGATGCGCTCGGCGCGCCCGACGATACGGTCCGGCTTTTGGCGGCATGGGGAATTACAGATGTCGGAGGGCTCGCTGCGCTACCTGAGGATGAGCTCGTCACAAGGCTTGGTCCTGAGATGAGCAATTTGATGGACCGTGCCAAAGGCCGGGAGTTTCGCCAGGCGGATTGGAATCCTTGCGCGAATCAGTTCGTTTGGACGCGCCATTTCGATTCGCCTGTGAGAGATGTCGAGGCACTTCAGTTCGTGATTTCATCGGCGGTGGATTTTCTCTTTGCCGGACTCCGCAGGTCATGTCTCGGCACGGCCGAGGCGAGGGTGACACTCGCTGTCGGCGCGAAATCCCGGGCCTATACAGTGAAGACGGTCATCCCGACGCTCAACGAAAGACTCTGGCTGAGGCTCATCGCATTAAGAATTGAATCTGAACCTCCGGGGTTCGATATGACATCGGTTGGCGTGGAATTTATCCCCGCCAGACTGAGGAGCATACAGGGCGATTTGTTCTCGGCGAATATCGCCGAACCTGAACGGATCGGTCTGGTCGTCTCAAAGATAAAAAAATTGGTCGGAAGAGGAAATGTTGGAGTTCCCGGCGTTCTGGATTCATGGCATCCGAAACCGTTTTCTCTCGACGATGAAATAGCGACGCTCGCAAAGAGATTGCCGCCGCAGGATTCGACGGAGAAGATTCGTCCCTCACGCAGCTTTTTTTATTTTCCGAAGCTGACAAGGGTGAGTGTCTTTTTCAACGGATCAGTCCCTGCAGTCGTGGTGGTGCAGGGAAAGAAGCATCGCATCGTTTCTGCAGGTGGGCCCTGGAGGGTCGATGGCGGATGGTGGAATGACGGAGGATGGCGTCGTGACGAATGGGACATTGAAACCGATGGGGGCGCACTGCTCAAGATGGTGCTCCTCGCAGACGGAGATTATTACCTCGAGGGCGGTTACGACTGATGCAGTACTGTGAGCTACACGCGGGATCGGCCTTCAGTTTTCTGCGCGGTGGCATCTTGCCCGAATCACTTGCCACTGCCGCGGCGGAAAAAAATATTCCTGCCATCGCACAACTTGACCGAGACAATCTTTCAGGAGCGGTGCGCTTTCACAAGGCATCGCGCAGCGGAGGCGTGAAGCCGATTGTCGGCGCTGAGGTGACGATGTTTGATGGGGCCTCGCTCCCGCTGATTCCCGTCAACCGCCGCGGATATCAGAACCTTTGCAGACTTCTCACCGATATAAAACTCCGTGAGCAGAAGGGGGAGCATCGCGCAACTTTCGAAGATCTTGAGATGTATTCCTCGGACATCATCTGCCTCTCAGGTGGACATGAGGACGGATTGGTGCCGCGAAGTGTGAGGTCGGGAAGCCACGTCCGCACCGTTGACCGCCTCAGGACAATCTTCGACGATCGTTTTTTCATCGAGGTCCAAAGGCATCTTCGTCGCGATGAAGAACAGGTAAATGGTGCTCTGTTCGCGCTCGCAGACTCGCATCGCATACCGGTCGTCGCCACAAATGGGCCCATTTTTTCAGAACACAGAGAGCGTGAGATCGCCGA
>CAXRBW010000260.1:0-2569 GCA_964228775.1 Pyrinomonadaceae bacterium
CACGCCGGAGCTTACAAAACACAGCGTGTCGGAATCACATCTCGCCCCGCTTCATTTTGAAGATACCATCAACAGCTATCTTGGGTCGGCATTTTCTGTCGAACCGACACTGCTCCAATCCGCATATCTGCGACCGCATAACAACTCAGAGGATGTTTCTGGTCTCTATTTCGTCGGCGCGGGAACACATCCGGGAGCGGGCCTCCCGGGAGTAATTTCAAGCGGAAAGATTGTCGGCAATATGATCGGCCAAGCCTGAAAGATATGAATCCGTGGAAATGGGTCAAGAGAATATTTTTGGTGATGATCGGTGCCTGCGTGCTCTGGTTCGCCTTCGAGCTTGTCATGTTTCCGAATGTCGGAAAGCTCAAGTCTGAAAATCCGACAACTTCATCTCTGATCGAATACCGACTCGCCGAGGCCCGCTCCGATGGCAAGCCTGAAAGGAAGGTGATGATATGGCAGCCAATGTCACAGATCTCAACTAATCTGCAGCGGGCGGTCCTGGCGGGCGAAGACTCGAGATTTTTTGAGCATAACGGTTTCGATTGGGAAGCAATCGAGAAGGCCTGGGATGAAGCTGTGAAGGAGGGGGAAAAGGAAGCCAAGGAAGAGGGCGACTACGACCCGAATGATTGGATTCCGACACTGCCAAGCTTTCGGCGCGGTGCATCGACCGTGACGCAGCAGCTTGCAAAGAACCTCTATCTGTCAGAGGACAGAAATTTTCTCAGGAAGGGAAAAGAGGCGGCAATCACATACATGCTTGAGCGGGAGTTGTCGAAAAAGAGGATTCTCGAAATCTATCTGAACGTCATCGAGTGGGGCGACGGCATTTACGGCGCAGAGGCCGCGTCTCGCGAATATTTCAAGAAGTCGGCATCGAACCTTTCAGCCTCCGAGGCTGCCTACCTCGCGGCGATGATTCCCTCACCGCTAAATGTCTTCAATCCGAAAAAAAATCCGCGAAGGGTCAACCGCCGCCGAAATGTGATTCTCAGAAGGATGAATCAGATACGTCTGGATTTCGGAAAGTAATGCGCCCCAGCGCAGCCTTCGATGGCGGTAAGCCGTCATGCCGTTTGACGGCCACCGAATATCGCCCCTACCCCAATATCCATTGCGTTTAACAATGGAAATACTGTATCTTGTGGTTGGTTTTATCCGAGATTAATTGATTCGGTGGCTCGCCCGAAAAATCAGCGGATGACCTACAAGGCTGACCAACCCAAGAATCGAAAGAATCCAACCCTTGCGCAAATCACTGAAAACAATAGCCCTACTGGTCTTCATGGCCGCCTTCATCTGGCTTTTCGCGAGACAGGTCGATGATTGGAACGCTGTCGTCGCAGCGCTCAAGGCATCCAATCATCTTTACATCGCACTCGCAGTATTGATCATCTGTTTCGGCTATTTCTTGAGGGCAATCCGCTGGCAGGTTTTGCTTGAACCGATCACCCCGTCGTCGCTCCGCGAACTCTTCGCAACCACCACGGTCGGCTTCGCGGCCGTTTTCCTTGTCGGTAGGGCTGGTGAGATAGTGCGGCCGATGTGGCTTCCGATGCGAGATCCGCGCGTCCGTCCGTCCGCAGCACTCGTCACCCTTGGTGTCGAACGAATATTCGATCTTGCGGCAATCGTCGCGTTCTTCGCATTCAATTTGATTTGGTTCGCACCGCCTTCGGGCAGAGAACACGAGTTCGAATTGGTTTCACAGGTAGGCATCGCGATGCTCGTCGCGATGTTGATCGGATTCGCCATGCTTTACATCTACTATGTGAGGTCGGGCCCGATCGTCTCATGGACCGAAAAATTCCTCGACCGACCGCTCGTACCAAAAAGACTGGCCGCGCTCCTTATCAGCATCATGCGTCAATTAGCGGCGGCACTCGGTGTACTGACCAACTGGCGCGAGACCCTGCTCGTGATTCTTTGGACCTTCCTGCTTTGGGTTTCAGTGGCGCTCCCGACTTGGCTTGTACTACTCGCATTCGATACCAGCCTGACACTCAGCGACTCTCTTTTCATCATGGGATTCGCATCGGTCAGTTCGGTTGTTCCGACACCGGGTGGAGCGGCAGGTGCATTCCATGCAGCGACCTCACAGAGCCTCATCATGCTTGGCAGGTCGGATGATAAGGCGGCAGCAATCGCGATTGTCATGCATCTTGTTTATTTCGCACCGGCGATATTTTTTGGTCTTTATTATTTTTTCCATGGTGATATTTCAATCGAAAGGTTCAAGAGTTTGCTTTCAAGCGAGCATGCGGTCGAGGAAATAGAGTCCGAGGCGCCGAATCCGAGATAGGGAATTCATCAATAATCTTATGCGTTGCCCATTTTGTTCACATCTAGAAGACAAAGTCGTAGACTCCCGCGAAGCCAAGGACGGGGACTCGATCAGAAGAAGGCGGGAATGTCTTGAATGCGGCCGAAGATTTACTTCCTACGAGCGCATTGATGAGATTCCCTACATGGTGATGAAAAAAGACGGACGCCGTGAGACTTTCGAGCGCAACAAAATCATGGCGGGACTGCTCCGGGCCTGCGAAAAGAGACCGATTTCTGC
>CAXRBW010000261.1:0-3412 GCA_964228775.1 Pyrinomonadaceae bacterium
CGAACTTCATTTCGTTCCTCAAAATATCGGTTGAGATTTTTGGATTGAGAGTCGCAGGAATTTCATCATTTGTAATCCGCGGTAGGGCGACATGAGCCGTCATAACAGCATCGACGAAGCCGACGGCCATTTTGAATGGGACCAGCTCAAGCGAATCGAGACGCTGTCGATCGATCGGAACGACGGACAGTCCGATATGCGAGTCGGTGGCCGTGTCTCCATGACCAGGGAAATGTTTCAGTGTGGCAAGACAATTGGAAGCGCGGACACCTTGAGACAAGGCGACACCGAAATCCCCGACCGCCTTCGGGTCCTCTCCGAAACTGCGAATGTTAATCACCGGGTTGTCGGGATTGTTGTTGATATCGACAACTGGTGCGAAGAGCCAATTGACTCCGATTGACCTCATTTCACTACAGATGACTCGACCCTGTTGGAATGCGGCGGTGGTATCGCCTGTCGCACCAAGCGCCATATTTGTCGTGAATGGAGTACCGGTACGTAGCTGCATCCTCAATCCGCGCTCATAATCTGCAGCAAAGAGCAGTGGAATGTCTGAGAGTTTCTGCAGCTCGTTGGTGAGGGAAGCGATTGCATTCGCCTCTCCCCTGTAAACAGTGAATCCGCCAATGCCAATCTCTTGCAATTCCCTCTTATACTCACCAAACTTATCACTCGAGAGATTTGCAAATTCTCCCGACATCCTAACGTTTATCATCTGCCCGATCTTTTTACGGAGGGAGAGTCGCTTAAGAGTGGATTCTACCCAGCGAGTTTCCTTGGATTGCACCTGCGGGAATGCGTAGTTGCCGAGTAGAAACGGCAGCAATGCGGCGACAGAAAGTAAAACAGAAACTGGTTTGCGTGCTTTCATAAGTATTTTTAACGACGAAGAAACAGGCCCACTCTCAATGCAAGTGCGCATAAAAGGGCACCTGTTGTGACTGGAATCAGAAGACGGAAGGCCGGCACGAAATCGCCGGCGTTCAAATCTGCGACATAACCGGTTGTCAGTAGACCGATTGCGCCACCAATCGTCTGAATGAAATGCAGTCCACTGAGAATCCTCGGATACTCATCCTTTCCAAAAAGATCTGCGACCATTCTTTGGAGCATGACAAAGGCGCCACCGTAGCCCGCTCCAAAAAGAATGGTGAATGTGGACACAGTCGATGACTCAGGTTCCCAAAGTCGCAATGTACCCATCGCCATGAGTGCGATGCAGACAACCAGCATCGAGGCTGATCCGAGTCGGTCTGAAACAAGCCCGAACAAAAACTTTCCCGCTATGGTCGATACGGACAATAGAAACAGAAATCCGGCGGTCTCGGCCAAGGTATAACCGAATGTGTCAGTCCTTAGAAAAAGTACGAAAAGCTGAAGGACCGCAAAAATTGAATAGAACAAAAGTGCAGCGCATGTCGCCAGAAGGAGAAAGTTTCTGGATAGTAGTGACTGTGTCAGCGAAGATTTCGGCACGGCGCTAACATCTCCCGCAGACTGGCTTGGAATTTCTGAAACGGACCTAACAGTCGTTAGCACTAAAAGCAGTAGTCCCGTGACAAACACGAGGCCAGTGAGCAACATGCCACTACGCCAGTGATATCTTTCAATCAATGGAACGGCCACCATTGGAATGACCATTGTGCCAAGGTTGGTGCCGGTCAACGCGATACCCATCGCAGTTCCACGAAAGGTGGGAAACCACTCCGCAACGAGAGTCGATGTGGGAACTACTCCGCAAAAACATAGCGAGATCCCCAGAATCGAATGAGCGAGGTATATCGTTTCGATGGTGGTCGACTGGCTGTAGATCAAAAATGCACAGGTCAGCAATGCCCATCCAATCAGCATTACTTTTCTTACTCCGATGGCTCGAAGCAAATTTCCGCCAACGGGAGCGAGAAAGCCAGCGAGAAAAATGGTCAGAGCAGGGCCGAGGCTGAATCTCGATTGAATTTCGGACGAGGAAACCGCACCTGTCGCGACAAGATCTGCCTGTATGTCTTTGAAAAAGACTGACAGTCCGCCGATTGCTAGTCCATTGCTGACGAGCAACACCAGGGTTGCAGCAATCAGGACGAGAATCTGGCGGTACGAAATTCTCAGGGAGGGAATTTGCATGTTCGGAGAGTCCGAATGCAAGCCAAGCATTGGGACGTACCGATGATTCTAACCTAGAGCGTCATCCTTCTGCGAAAGGCAATCATGCTTCCCGGTCTAGCGACCGATAATTGATTGCTTCTGAGATATGCATCGGACCGATCTCTTCGGCGGAGGCCATGTCTGCGATGGTGCGCGCTACCTTGAGAATTCTGTCATGGGCTCTTGCCGACAGCCCTTGACGAGTCATGGCCCGCTCAAGCAGGGACTCCGATTGGGCATCAAGCCGACAGTAACGTGAAATCTGCGCAGGAGACATCGCTGAGTTTGAAAATATTCCTGCATCGGTAAATCTCGACAGTTGGATTTTTCTTGCATGTAGCACTCGCGCACGTATCGAACTCGATGTTTCACTGACCGCCTTCGAACGCCCCCGCAACTCGTTGAACCTCACCTCGGGAACATCGACATGGATATCGATTCGATCCAGCAGCGGTCCTGAAATTTTGCCGAAGTATCTCTGCCGCATCATCGGCGAACAAAAGCATTGGCGTGAACTTCCAAAATATCCACATGGACATGGATTCATCGATGCAACCAGCATGAAGTTACTAGGGAAAGTCAGTGACGTGGCGGCCCGTGAAATCGTCACTTGCTTGTCCTCCATCGGCTGTCGGAGCACCTCGAGTACGGATCGGTCGAACTCGGGAAGTTCGTCCAAGAAAAGAACGCCAAGATGTGCAAGGCTCACCTCCCCGGGGCGGGGAATCGATCCCCCACCTATCAAGCCTGCTTGAGAAACTGTGTGGTGCGGATTTTTGAAAGGCCTCGAACTGACGAGACCAACGCCGCCGGTTAAACCTGCGACCGAATGAATCTTGGTAATTTCAAGGGCCTCCTCGAACTCGAGTGGGGGCAGTATCGTCGGGAGCCGCTTAGCGATCATCGTCTTTCCAGAGCCTGGAGAGCCGATCATCATGATGTTATGGGAACCAGCTGCTGCCACTTCGAGGGCACGTTTCGCGAACTGCTGACCCCGAACTTCAGAAAAATCAATTCCGTATGCCGTTGAATGATCAGCCAACTGACCTGAATCGAGCTTCAACGCAGGACGTGGCGTCGGCTTCTTTTCCGCAATTGCCGCGGCGGTATCGACCGCATGCCTGAGGTCTGAGACCGGATATACGTCGATACCCGTTACCACCGCGGCCTCATGGCCGTTTTGAAGCGGCACTAACAGATTCTTGACTCCAATGTCTCGCGCCGCAAGAGCGATTGAAAGAATGCCTCTCACGGCGCGGAGTCGTCC
>CAXRBW010000262.1:0-2153 GCA_964228775.1 Pyrinomonadaceae bacterium
GTCCGCTCTTCAGTCTCACCGGATTCGCATGTCCAGGCTGCGGAATGACACGGGCGATGCACTCACTGGTGCACGGCGATGTTTATACAGCGATCGACTACAACATACTTTCACCACTTGTATTCATTCTTCTCTTCGTGATCTTCACGTCACTCTCCCTCAAGGCAATACGTGGCAGTGGTCTCGCATATCGACCCCCAACCTTAAGGGTTCAGTCAGCGATATTTATCGGGGTGATGGTTTTCGGAATTGTCAGAAATATCCCTGCCTATCCCTTCACATTCCTATTTCCATAAAAAATCCCGGCGCAGGGCCGGGACTCTGAAATCAATTGCAGGTGGATTATTTGATCTGCACCAAGGGAGTTGTGCCAACGAGGGGACTGGCGTCAGGGCCCTCGCTTCTCAAGATTTCAACTTCCTTGACGAACTCCTCGACAATGTCGACCCCGGAGACTTTCCTCATCGGCACTCCATTCTTGAAGATCATGCCGACATTTCTTCCAAAAGTGACTCCGAGCTGCGAATCATGCGCCTCTCCCGGACCGTTAACCGCACAGCCCATGATTGAAAGATGCAGAGGCTCTTCGACATGAGCGAGCCGTTTTTCAATCTCTGTGACAATCTCTACGAAATTATCAACATCAAGTCGGCCGCAGGTCGGGCATGCCACGACCGTCACTCCCCGCTTGCGGAGGTCAAGACTCTTGAGAATCTCCCAACCGACGCGGACCTCCTCATGGGGTTCCGCCGCGAGACTGACCCTGATCGTGTCCCCGATGCCTTCATGTAGCAGCATGCCGAGGCCGATTGCTGATTTAATTGTTCCACCGAATGGCGTACCAGCTTCAGTCACTCCGAGATGCAGAGGATATTTCACTTTCTCGGCCATGAGTCGATAGGCGGCGACCATTCTGTTCACATCTGAGGCCTTGAGAGAGATGACGATGTTTCCGAATCCGAGGTCTTCCAAGATACGGACGTGGCGCATTCCCGATTCAACCATCGCCTCAGGAGTTGCCGTTCCGTATTTCTGCAGTAGGTCCTTCTCGAGTGACCCACCATTAACGCCGATTCTTATCGGCACGTTCTGTGCCTCGGCTGCCCGAACGACTTCCCTGACCCTATCAATCGAACCGATGTTGCCTGGATTGATGCGAAGCTTGTCGACTCCCGCCTCAAGAGCAGCGAGGGCTAGCTTGTAGTGAAAATGGATGTCCGCGACAAGAGGTACGGTGGTACGTTTACGGATTTCTTTGAGAGCCTTGGCTGCCTCCGGATCGGGAACTGCTATGCGGACAATCTCGCATCCGGCCTGGACCATCTCTTCGATCTGACGGACGGTTCCGTCGACATCAGTGGTGTCCGTCTTCGTCATTGATTGAATGACGACGGGGGCTCCGCCCCCAATTTGAACTCCACCCACCGAAACTGACGTCGATTCTCGTTTCATTACTTTTCAGCAGTCCCCAGAACTAGAAGAAGAGACGACTTACATCAAGATAAAGGGTCAGGACCATCAATGACAACACTATTGCTAGACCGACCATGTTGATCCTCTCTTTTACACTGTTCGAGAGTGCACCTCCGAACCATGAGGCCACCTTATCGATGCCGAGCAGCGCTATCTGACCACCGTCCAACATGGGTATCGGCAGCAGATTGAACACACCCAAATTTAAACTTATCACGGCAAGGATCGAGAGGAAGCCGGCAAATCCACCTTGGGTCACAACCTGTGCAATCAGTTGAACGATTCCGACGGGTCCGGCAAGGCCAGCGTCTTTGACTGAGCGCTCACCCGAGAACATCTGTCCGAAGACCCGTCCAGTCATCGCGACAATTCGAAGATTCTCATCTGCCGCAAAGCCAAATGCGCTGACTATGCTCGCTTTATCCCTAGCCTTTACTTCTCCGGGCGCAAAGCTAGCACCGATTCTCCAAATGCCATCAGCCGAATCCTTAACAGGTTGAATTGAAAGAGAGAGTCTTTGACCATTACGCTCGACTATCAAATCGAGTGCGCTTCCCTGACCTGATCTGATTCGGTTAATGACGTCGTTTGTATTTCTGACCGCTACGCCGTTGAGAGATATGACTGCGTCACCGGCCTCGAGACCCGCCCCAGCAGCGGCTGATTGGGGCTGGGTGCCT
>CAXRBW010000263.1:0-3556 GCA_964228775.1 Pyrinomonadaceae bacterium
GATTCGCTTTCTCATCAATAAAGCGAGTGCAAGGAAATTGACGAGTGCCACCGACGAAGTGGCGAGTGCGACGCCGACGTGACCGAGACCACCGGGATAGTTTTCCGAGACCACGCCCCCCATCAGACCCATGAAAGCAAAACTCGCTAACGCGTTGACTGCAATTGAAGCGACCGCGATGATCATCGGCGTCTTTGCGTCGTCAAGCGCATAAAAAGCCGGAGACAGCACCTTGATTGCCGCATATCCCGTCAGTCCGACAGCATATCCGGTCAGCGCCCAAGCAGTCATTGGAACGTCGCTTTCCTTGAAGGCTCCCCCGTGGGAATAGAGAAGTCTGATTATTGGCTCGCCTAGAGCAATCAGGCCGAGTGCTGACGGCAGCGTCATAAAAAACACCAGCCCGAGTGACTCCGAAAGTGTGTCACGGAATTCCCCAAGCTTACCGCTGCTCGCCAGGCGTGAAAGCACAGGAACAGACGCAGTTCCTACTGCAACTCCAAAAAGTCCGATTGGAAATTGCATCAGTCGAAATGAATAACCGAGCCACGAGATGCCGCCGTCGATGCCTGAAACAAAGAAGGTGTTGACGAGGACATTGATCTGAACTGCAGATGTACCGAGAATCGCCGGCGCCATCATGGCCATAACCTTTTTAACGCCTGGGTCGCTAAAACTAATCTTCGGTGAAAAGCGGAAACCCACTTTTAGAAGGGACGGGACCTGCATCAGAAACTGAGATGCTCCGCCGATGAGAGTTCCGAAGGCCATGCCTGTAATTGCCCAATGGGCTCCGATGTCGGGAAGAATCCTCGGATCTTTGGGAACTACCCATCCACCCCCACTAAGCGAATAGGCGATACCGAGACCGAAAAGAATAGACGTAATGTTGAAGACAGTTGATGCCGACGCAGGGATGCCGAATACGCCCTTCGTGTTGAGAACTCCCATCGCAACCGCCGCCAGGGCGACGAGCAGGATAAAAGGGAACATGATTCGAGTGAGACTCGTCGCAAGGGCCGCCTTTTCGGGTGAAAATCCACTCGCAATCAATCCGACGAACTGCTCTGAGAATACGATGCCGATTATCACTATCAGACTGAGGATTACTGCCAGCGCGTTCAATACGAGTCCGGCCAACCGCCAAGCCTCTTTTTCTGATTTATTTATTTGGTAATCAGTGAAGACTTTTACGAAGGCTGCGGAAAGCGCACCCTCTGCAAAAAGATCTCTCAACACGTTGGGTATGCGAAACGCGACTTGGAAAGCGTCGTTTAAAAAACCCGCTCCGAAATAATAGGCAAATACCTGCTCCCGTATAAGTCCGAGCACTCTCGAGAACATGACGGCGATAGATACAATGCCTGCGGACCGGGCGACACTGGTCTGTCTTGTAAGATTGGGGGAGTTGTCGGGATTCGTATCGTCCATCACGGAGCATTCCGAAGAGACTTACGAATTATTAGGTAGAACAGAAAGTTGGTCAAACCGCATTCCAATATCAGAATATGCGCTCTGACCTCAGAAGTGGTGCGGGATGACTGATGCGGGTTTTGGCAATTCTGGCCTCGAGCCCCATGGCGTCGTAGGGGACGGGCCTTGCGCCACCGAATTGACCCTGAATCAGGGACACATAGTAGTTCTGAAAGTTCCTGAATCTCGGAACGCTTCCACGTTGGTTGAAAATCACGAACAGGACAGGTCCGTCCTGCGTGCTTATTTCACCCGCAAGACTGCTCACACCAGAATCGGTAAGTCCGAGGGTTCCTGTCTTCCCGATGACACTTCCTTTCACCAAGCCATCGGCAAAGCGTCCTGCGAGTGTGCCTTCGTCAACACCTGCGACGGGCATTATGTCGGCAAAGGACATGCTGCTTTTCATCAGTAGAATTCTCAGCGCGCGTAGTAGCTTCATCATCGCGCGCGGTGTAACTCTGTTCATACCGAGACCGCTGGCTGTCTGAAGGTTGAATTCGTCTTCCTGTATAGAAGCACCCTGCTCGACGATGGCCTCTACCGCCTTAGGACCTCCAACAAGATCGCCAAGTCTGTCCGCGACGAAATTGTTCGAATAACAAAGCGTGAACTTGAGCGTCTCTTTTATCGGAGCGGATTCATGAGAAAAAAGCAGTGTCAGTTTTTCCGGCAACGGCCGAACCGACACGGCACCTCCGAAGGTCACCCCGGGAACGGATAAATCCCCGAAAATACCTGAATATCCTTGGAAAATGTCCCATGAACGGCTAGCTGCCTCGGGCCGTGACGAGGGGACGAGGGTCGCGAAAAGCGAGTTTGCGGACTGAGCTGTTGAATTTGAGAGGTTGATTGAGAAGCCGTCAGCGACAATCAGGTCACCACTCACCGATTTAATTCCGAGCTTGTTCAGCTCGTTAGCGATAGTGATTGCATTTGCAAAGCTGAAGAGCGGATCTTTTCCTGATATGAAAAGATTTCCGATCAAGGTACCGGTGGTCGGGTCGACCGCACCATCTGTCCAGACATTTGTCGAAATCCGATATTCGGGTCCGAAAGCTTTGAGTACTGCAAAGGCTGTCGCAATCTTTGCATTCGATGCGGGATTGAATGGGGCATCAGAAAAGGAATCAATGATTGGTTTCCCGCGAAGTGTCTCCACCAGTACCCCAGAGGCACCGGGTATCTCGACATCGGCAAGCAATGGCGCGATGTCGCTAGTCTTCTTTACCTTTGGCGCCGCTGCCCTTTTTTTGCTAACCGCCCGAGCGGTCGATTTACGGACTTTCTTCTGACCTGAAGCCGCCGGGGCGCTGATCAGAACAATCCCGCAAAAGAGGCAAAAGATAAGGACTAATGAAGGTTTACGCGACATCAAATAGTTCCAATGGGCAGATCATTACGGTCTTGAAAGTTCTAGCGTCAGACGACTGAGATAATCAATTCTTTTTTCGTATTGCGCAGAGGATTCCGCTTCAGTTGAGACCGATGTATTGCGGTCCCTAACTTTATACTTCAAAATGACACCTTTCTCAAACACTTTTCTTGACGCGTAGTGATTAGTTAAGGGCAGGGAAGACTCATCTCCTTTGATGATGCATCAGGGAAATAGCGATTAAAAGTACTTCGAATTGTGAAAGTCGAAAAATCCAAAAAGATTTCTATTTCTGCAATACGAGCGGCACATAATTTGCGCAAGGTAGCAATCAGAAGTCGCTTGAAGGAATTCCGCGACATTCATCGCTCGGCGACAGATGAAAAGTTATGGGAGGAAATGGTCTTCTGTTTTTTCACGGGCGGTTGCTCTGCGAAGATGGGCCTCAACTCCATCGATGCGGTGCGGCACCTCTTAATCAACGGATCTCATGAAGAAATAATGAACTCATTGGTTGGCCGACACCGATATCCAAGAGCCCGTGCAAGATATGTCGTTCACTCTCGGGAGTTCCTAGTTTCTGACTGCAATCTAAGGCTAAGAAAGCGTCTTTGGAACTTTTCGGACCACGAGGCACGACGTGATTGGTTGGTCAAGGAAAAGGGTATCAAGGGACTTGGCTACAAAGAGGCGAGTCATTTCCTGCGG
>CAXRBW010000264.1:0-4172 GCA_964228775.1 Pyrinomonadaceae bacterium
CACTCGGAGTCAATAAATACCAATGTTTCTTGTTTTAAGCGGCCGTTTGTCGGAATCGGCTCCGTGGTATCATTTGAACTTTTGGCGCTCTAAAAGGAGATTCCCAGACGTGGACAAACTAGAGATTATCCCCCTCGGGGGCATCGGCGAGTTCGGAATGAACTGCATGGGTTTGCGCGTCTCTGGCGAAATGATCTTGATAGATGCAGGCATGGGCTTCCCCGAGGAAACCCCATACGGTGTTGACATCTCCATCCCGAACTTCGATTTTCTCGATGAATTCAAAGATGAGATTGCAGCAATAATCCTCACGCACGGCCATGAAGATCACATCGGGGCACTCCCTTATCTTCTGAAGAAATTCAATGTGCCGGTCTTCGCCTCTAGATTCACCGCCGCGCTCGCGGAGCGTCGCCTTGAAGAGCATGGGATGCTTGGGGAAGTTCTGCTCCATCGCGTCAAGCCGAACGACGTTTCAGAAGTGGGTCCATTCAAAATCGAATTCATTCATGCCTCCCATTCGCTAGTAGATTGCTTTTCACTCGCAATTCACACACCACTCGGGACCGTTGTCCATACTGGTGATTACCAGATTGATGACCCGCCTGTGATAGGCCGGCCCTACGACCTTGAAGCGCTGCGCCGAATTGGTGACGCAGGAGTTCTCGCCCTGCTCGGAGATTCAACTAATGCGACAGTTGAAGGACGCACGCCGTCAGAAAAAGCAGTTGTGCCTGCCTTTGAGGAGATCTTTGACCAAGCCCCCGGGCGACTGTTCATCTCAACGTTTTCGTCTTCCATTCATCGGTTACAGATTATTTTCGATCTCGCCTATGAATTCGGAAGAAAGGTTTGTGTTTTGGGTAGGTCGATGCAAAGGAATGTGGAAATCGCGGAAGAGCTCGGCATTCTTCAAATCCCTGACGGCGTGGTTACAGATCTCGGTTCGGCCCGAGCGATGGATGATTCGGAGATCGTCTATCTGGTAACGGGTTCCCAGGGCGAGATGCGGGCGGCACTGTGGAATCTCGCTACTGGCATCTATAAAGGCCTTGAAATCTACAAAGGAGACACGGTAGTTCTTTCTGCGCGAATAATCCCTGGAAACGAGACGAGCATAAGTCGTCTCATCGGCAATCTTTACAAGCGTGGCGCGAACATCATTGAAGAGAAGCGGCGACTGATTCATGTCTCAGGTCACGCTTCTCAGGAAGACATAAGGATTATGACCGAGACGTGTCGGCCTAGATTCGTCGTTCCGATCCATGGAGAGTATCGAATGCTCTTTCGACACAAGGAGTTTGTTAAGAACCATATTCCTGGCTTCGATGACGACAATATTATCCTTATAGAGAATGGCGACGTCCTTGAGTTCGACGAGGTTGGAGTGCGGGTTTCGGGGCGTCATGAACTCAATCGGACATTTATCGATGAGGAATCTCTTACTGAGATTGAATACGACGTCGTCCGTGAGCGTAAGAAGCTGGCCTATGGTGGTGCGGTCTCACTGGTTGTCACCGTCCAAAAGGGTTCGTCCGAGATACTCGGAGATCCGCTCATCTCATTTCAGGGAGTTGCTGGAGTTGAAAACGATTTCGAGTTGAACAGGGATGCGCGAGACGCGGTCCTCCAGTCAATCGGTTCAATGTCGAATGTTCAGTTGAAGGACAGGAAGTTGTTCCAGGAAAATATCCGCGTAGCTCTAAAGAGCTTTCTTCAGCAGGAAGTTGGTAGCAAGCCCGTAATTGTCACGACTATCGTCGAAGTTTGAGGATAGTCAGGCGCGGTCTCCATTGTAAAGACGATTTATGGAAGTGAGGAAACACCCTTATTGGAACGGCAAGAATATTCTTATTTCAGGTGCATCGAGCGGTATCGGTGAAGCGCTGGCGGTTGCGATTGCTAGCCGAGGTGCGCGTGTCGGGCTGATTGCCCGGCGTCGGGCCGAGCTGGAGAGGATAAGCGGAGACATTGCATCTTTGGGCGGAACGGCGGCTGTGTTTGACTGCGATGTGTCGGATGAACATTCGGTCCAAAGTGCCGTAGGTGGATTTCTTGAGACCTTTGGGACTCCTGATGTTGTCATTGCGAACGCAGGTATAGGCGGCAAGGCAAAATTGGTAGAGGAGACTGCCCCCGCGGACATTAAGACAGTCCTGGATATCAACCTGATGGGAACGGTGAATCTCGTTAGCTCGGTGATTGGACCAATGGTCGCTGCTGGCGAGGGGCAGATTGTAGGGGTTTCGAGCCTTGCTGGATTTAGAGGTCTCCCAAGGTCCGGAGCCTACAGTGCGAGCAAGGCTGCAATGACCGCCTTTCTCGAAAGTCTCCGCCTTGAGGTCGCGTCGAAGGGTATTTCAGTTACGATAATCCAGCCAGGCTTCATAAAAACTCCATTGACCTCCGGTCGAAAAAACAAAATGCCGTTCCTGATGGAGCTTGAGGATTCAATCCCCCTATTCCTGAGGGCGATCGAGAAACGGAAAAGGTTCTCTGCATTTCCTTGGCAGTTAGCCACCATTGTGCGGCTGGGCAAGGTGATGCCGGCAGCTTTATATGATTGGATTGCCAGTGGACTTAAATATCGCCAGTAGCAACAAAAGTATTGTGGCTCTATGAATCCAGTTGACGCGCTAATTCTCGGAATTGTCCAGGGGCTAACGGAATTTATCCCAGTCAGTTCCACCGCCCACCTTGTGTTCGCCTTGAGATGGCTCGGCATCTATCATGATGACCCGCTGAAACAGACTGCGACGATGGCTGTCATTCAGATGGGAACCTTAGTCGCAGCAATCGTCTATTTTGGACGCGACATCCGGGGTATCACTACCGCCTTCATTCGAGAGAATGCCGATATCCTGAAGCGCCAGCGCTCACTCCAATGGGACAAATTCTCAAGCGAAGCCCGACTTGGGTGGCTTTTGATTATTGGCTCGATACCGATCGGCGCTGCCGGGATTCTGTTCAAGAAGCAGATAGAAGGAGTCTTCACCAAGAACCTAATGGTAATCGCCTCAATGATGATTGTAATTGCGATTGCATTGGCTATTGCGGAAAGAATCGGTAGCCAAACGCGCTCGATCAATTCGGTTAGCCTAAAGGATGCATTGATAGTTGGACTTGCTCAGGCCCTTGCCTTGATACCAGGAGCAAGTCGGTCGGGCTCGACCATAATGGGCGGACTTTTTTCAGGACTCAATCGAGAATCTGCGGCCCGTTTTTCATTTCTCCTGATGATTCCTGCCGTTACTGCGAGTGGAATTCTCGAAATGCGTGAGGCTTTAAAGGTGCTTTCGATGGGTGACTTATCGTCGCTCGTCCTTGGCACAATTGCAGCTGGAATTTCTGGTTACCTCGCCATTTGGTTTCTGCTCTCATATTTAAGAAATAGAACTACCGTGATTTTTATCGTTTATAGGGTAGTGGTGGGCGCCTTAATCATTTTCCTAATTAAATCCGGATGGATGGCGGCATCGGTGAATTAGCCGTAATCAAGCGCAAATCGAAATGCGAATGAAATGGAACATCATTGAGCATGATTATGATGAGGTTCGCCGCTTTTCCTCGCTTATCAAGGTTGAACCGATTATCGGAGCGCTGCTCATATCGCGCGGTTTTGGTTCCGAGACCGATGCAGAGCGGTTTCTGCGCCCAGACGCTTCGCATCTCAACGACCCATTTCTCTTAAAGGACATGGAGAGGTCGGTGGGTCGTATCCTCCGCGGCATTGATGGAGGTGAGAAGATATTGGTTTGGGGCGACTACGATGTGGATGGGACGACCGGAACTGTGGTCCTCCGCAAGGCACTCGACATTCTAGGCGGAATCTCCGAATACCATGTTCCTCACAGGTTTCTCGAGGGTTACGGCATAAATGTTGAGGGTCTCAAGGCTGCAAAAGATCGCGGGGTTTCTCTTGTCATTTCGGTTGATACGGGCAGTCGCGCTTTCGAGGCGGCCGAATGGGCTAAAAAAAATTCAATCGATCTCATTATCACGGATCACCACCTTTCAGATCCTGAACGCGGCAATCCAGATGCCTTTGCGGTCGTGAATCCGAACCAACCAGGGTGCCCATATCCAGACAAGCATCTCGCCGGTGTAGGTGTCGCCGATAAATTGGCAGAAGCCCTTTTAAAGACCCGTGGCAAGGACTCCCAACGAGAAGC
>CAXRBW010000265.1:0-3062 GCA_964228775.1 Pyrinomonadaceae bacterium
CGGCTCGTCAGCGGAAGTCTGCGTCCGTTGATGAAGAGCTCCTTGATGTTCGTCGTGGCCTCGAGGATGTCCCCGTCCGCCACGACCACGGTGGCTCTCTTCCCTGCATCGAGCGTGCCGACTTTGTCATCGATGCCGAGAATCTGCGCGGGATAGAGAGTCACTGATTTCAGAACCTCTTCCGGACTGAGCCCGAAGGCACCTGCGACACCAGCCTGGTACGGCAGGTCACGGACGTTTCCACCCTCTTCGCCCGTCGAGATCGCGAATCGGATGCCGGCCTTCTGCATTTTCGCCGGTGCCTCGAACATATAGTCGTAGGCATCGTCGTCCTGGACTGGTAGCGAGAACATGTTGGTGTAGATGACAGCGATGTTGTTCTTTTTGAGACCATCTGCCGATTTCCACGCATCCTGTCCGCCGATGATGATGCCCTTGAGCTTCATGTCCTCGACGAATTTGATGACGGCCTTTATGTCGCGGTCGCGCTCTGCCACGAAGATGACGGGCTTCTGTCCGCGGACATACGGCACCATCGCCTCGAGCTTGAGGTCGACACTCATCGATGGAAGTGTCTTGTCCTTCGCGTATGCCTCGCGCACCTTCGCATAGGCCTCCGCATCACGGAACAACTTCTTGAGTTCGTCTATCTTTTGATCACGTCGTCTGACCGCCTCGGCAAGGTCGACCTGGCCTCCGCCAAATCCACCGAAGCCTCCGAACCCGCCACCCGTCGCCGCACGCGGAAAATTGATGACGAGCCCGAACTCAGGGACGAGTGCCATTTCCGATTGTGTCGCGCCGATGAGATTGATGACCGCCGCTTGGCCCGAGATGGTCCCGCCCGTCGGATGCGATAACACGGTGGTGATTCCGTTGACCCTCGTCACATTGATGTGTGATGTGTTCGGGTTGATGCCGGTGATGGCTCTCGCATTCGCATTGTTGTCGCCAGTCTCAGAAACATCGACCGTGCCCGATGCACCCTGGCCGATTTCAGAGAGCCCCATGTTGGTTCCCGCATCAATCATGCCTGGATAGACGGAAAGTCCTGCACCCGCAATCTTCACCGCGTTCGCCGGAACCGCGACTGCGGCACCAACCGCTGTGATCTTGCCGTTGCTGATGACGATGGTTCCGTTCGGTATGACCGGACCCGAGACCGGGACGATTTTCGCGCCGACGATGGCGAATGTGCCGCCTTCACCGATCACGTTCTGCTGTCCGCCGTCACTCTGCGCAAATGCGGAGCAGACAAAGATGGCTGAGACGAGAGTCGCGAAAACAGATGTTTTGAAAATACGCATGATGGTTGAGTCTTTAAGAGGGTTCATCGGTCGATACCTCCGCTCAGAATCTTCGCGCGGTCCGAATCGTCACGGTCGGTCAGCCTGCGCTCGGACGGAACTCGTCCGCCAGCGCCGGGGCCGCCCGAACCTGGACGGTTCGCATCGAGTTTTTCGAGCGCCTCGCGCTCTTTGGCAAGTTCCGCACGCTTCGCGATGTCGGTCGCACGGTCGAAATAGGTCTCGCCCTCGATCATCGTGGTCTCGACATGGGCGAAGGAGCTGAATGGATGCGCGCTCCAGATGACGAGGTCAGCATCTTTCCCAATCTCGACCGATCCCGTGCGCTTGTCGATGCCGAGCTGCTTGGCGGGATTGAGAGTGATCATCTTGAGCGCTTCCTGCTCAGGAACTCCGCCGTACTTGACGGTCTTCGCAGCGTCGATGTTGAGGCGACGCATACGCTCGTCTGAATCGGAGTTGATTGAAACCACGACGCCCGCCTTCCATAGAATCGCGGCGTTGTAGGGAATGGCGTCATAGGCCTCGATCTTGTAGGACCAGTAATCTGCGAAGATCGATACGCCCGCTCCGTGCTTGGCGATTTCAGGCGCGATCTTGTAAGCCTCGAGTCCGTGCTGCAATGTTCCGATCTTGAATCCGAACTCGTCAGCGATACGTATCAGGTTGAGATGTTCGTCTGAACGATAGCCGTGGCAATGGACGATGCGCTTGCCTTCGAGAATCTCGACAAGCGGATCGAGTTCGAGATCCTTGCGCGGTTCGACTTTTGTCCGGTCCGCTTTGAAATCGTCCCACTGCTGCTTGTAGTCCTTCGCTCTGCGGAACGCGTCACGGATCGTCTCCATGACGCCCATCCTCGTTCGCGGATATCGCACGGCGGTGTTTCCAAATCCCTGCGAGCTCGAACGCTTCGGATTTTCGCCGAGCGCGAACTTGATTCCGGGCGGAGCATCCTTGATGACGAAATCGTCGACCGACTTACCGTACTTGAATTTGACGGTGACACTCTGTCCACCAATCGCATTCGCCGAACCATGGAGCAGGAGTGCGCCCGTGACACCGCCCGCGAGTGCGCGGTAGACGGAAATGTCGGAAGGATTGAGGACCCACCTGACATTGGTCATTGATGTCACCGAGTAGCTGCCCTCGTTGATAGCGTCGAGCATCGAGTGCGAGTGGGCATCGATGATTCCCGGCGTGACGAACTTGCCCGATGCATCAACGATTTTCGCGCCCGCTCCGGCCTTGAGGTTCTTGCCGAGTGCGGCGATCTTGCCGTTCCTGACGAGTATGTCAGCGCCTTCTAGCGTGCCGTTCACAGCGGTCAGCACCGTCGCGTTCTTGATGAGCACTTCGGATGAGGTCTGAGCGTGAACTGTTGACGCCACACCGAGACCGAACGAAACAATCAGAGTTAAAATCCAAATCTTTTTCATATATGTCCTCTCCGCTCCGAACTACGGATTCTTTGTGCCTGAAAACGGGATGCTTCCCTGCGGGCTGTCAATGGTGCCCGAGATGCTGGTGCCGGTGACCTTGCCAGATGCAGTCAGATCGATCGGCATGCCGCCATAGTCGACAGTCGCGGCAAAACTGAAACCGTTTTCATTGACGCGTCCATTCCTGATCTCGGCTGTTCCGAGTGCAGTCTGAAGCGTGCCCGTCATCGAACCGCCCTGCTGCGTGAATGTCATCGTGCCAGGAAGGGGCTGACCTGGAATTTCAACGGTGATTTTGTAGACACCTGAAATC
>CAXRBW010000266.1:0-8055 GCA_964228775.1 Pyrinomonadaceae bacterium
ATGAAAAGTGGATGATGCGCGGTGATGATGCCAAGAAAGACAAAATCCGCATAGATCAGTCCAACGCTGGCTACAAATTCTCACTCCTTTATTCCAACGAAAAAATCTTCGGGATTTATAACGACTCCATCTTCACTCCTAACGAGGCGGCCACGAACAGCCTTAAGTCTGAGGTCTTCCATGGACTTGAGGCGGTGTTTCGGTATAAGGAGAACTCTTCGACCCTGGCGCTTGCTGGGCGAGAGAAGCTCATGGGCGTCGAATATTACCTACTCGACGTGACTGATTCTGAGGGCGGGAAGACGAGGTTTTACGTCAGCGTCAGGACATTCAGGGTCTTGATGCTCGAGTATGATCAGGATGGTGCAAAGTATCGTCGGAAATTCTACGATCACAACGTGGCGCAGGGGACTCTGTTCCCATACAGAACCACGCTGTTCAAGGATGAGAAGCTCATCGAAGAAAACGAGATCCTAACCGTGACCTACGGTCAGAAACTCGACGAAACTCTTTTTCAGCAAAATTGAAGCGCAGTTTCGTTCAATGGACCATTGAGGCCGCACGGGTTCTGCCCGAGCGGCCTTTGATTCAAAGCGGCTTTGAGATGAAATAGTTTGGAACATTTGCCGGGACCGGGCGTGATTAAGCCCTGACAGAGGTCCCGAGACCCCCCGAGGAGGGGACTTTCGGAATGTCGTCGGAATATTCGGACAACGAGTTGATTGAGGCCGCCAAGGGCGGTGACGAGGATGCGTTCGGGCAAATCATGACCCGCTACCGAGATCCTTTAACCAACTACCTGTTCCGAATGCTCGGTGATTATGAGGAAGCGGTCGACCTCGCACAAGAGTCTTTCGTGCGGGTCTATTTCGCCCTCGGTCGCTACACGACTGATTTCGCTTTTTCGACTTACATCTATCGCATTGCCACCAATCTGGCGATCAGCGAAATCAGAAAGAGAAAGAGGCGTCAGTTGTTCTCTTTGACTGCCATGTTCGATTTCGGAGATGGCGACAAAAAGGATTTCGAGCCGGCGGACAGTCGGCCCGATGCTGCAGAGGACGTCTCGGCCGACGAACAGAGCATGATGATTGCGAAAGCGGTCGCTTCGCTTCCCGAAAAGTATCGGGCCCCAGTGATTCTGCGGGACATCCAGGAGCTCAGTTATGAGGAGATCTCCGAAGCGCTTGGGTTGGGGATGGGGACGATAAAATCGAGAATCAGCAGGGGCAGGTCGATTTTAAGAGAGAAATTGGAAAGGTATCTGAAATGATCAAACCTGAGAAGAGTTTCAATCAAGATGGAACGGAGTCCACCGAGATGCTTCTTGCGAAGCTCGAGAAGGTCTCCGCCCCCGGGGATTTCAATTCGAAGGTCCGAGCACGCATCGCCGCAACTCGTGAGACCTCCATCCCGAATTTTTGGTCACGCTACCGCGTGCATATATCGACCGCTGCGCTTACATTGGTCATCGCCTCGACGGTCTTCATTTCTTTGCGGAAAGAAGCGTCTGACGTCGTAGTTACGACGAAGGATTCACCGATGCAGGCCTCGGACGATAGGGCCGCTCTAAATCAAGTCACCGAAAGTACCGCAAGCACTACACCGACGAATCTGTCCGAAAGCCGCCCCAATCGTTCCACTGTTCAGGAGGAAGCGCTGAGGAACGCTCCCGTCACATCTGCTGCGGACTCGGGCGTAGCAAGACCTCAATTCGGAACTCGCCCCGAGTCTTCGGAAACGGTGGGAGTTTCTGAATTCCTCTCCAATGCCGGTGTGGAATGTGTGTTTGAAAATGGTTTATGGACTGTGAAGTCACTCAAGCGTGATTCGGCCGCTGGAAAGGCCGGCATCAAAGTGGGCGACGGAATTCAGGCCGTTGAGGGAATGATTCTCGCAAAAGATACCAGGATCGTGACGGGACAGGACCTAAGAATCATGCTCGTCAAGCGTCCAGGTGAAGAAAAGCTGCTCAGCGTGAAAATCGGTAAATAATCACTCGCCGAGTATTCGAATTCTTCTCGGTTTCCTTCTGACCAATCCGAATCTTTCCACTGCATGTTTTTCAACATGCGCGACGGCCTCTTCTATCGAATCAGTGAAAAGTAGTAGATCTAGATCTTCGCGGTTGATGCTTCCTTCATGAGCCATGTCGACAAGGAACTCTTCAAGGTGTCGGTAGTATTCCTTTCCGATGACCACGATGGGGAAGTGCTGAATCTTGTTTGTCTGAATTAATGTAAGCGCCTCAAACAGTTCATCCATCGTGCCTATCCCTCCCGGCACGACAACAAAGCCAAATGAGTATTTGATCAAAGCGACCTTGCGAACGAAAAAATATCTGACCGACACTACCTTGTCGAGATAGTCGTTCATCTTCTGCTCGAACGGAAGCTCGATTGCACATGCCACAGACGCGCCACCTGCCTCTTTTGCGCCACGGTTGGCAGCTTCCATCAGACCCGGACCTCCACCGGTCATAACAGTGAAGCCGGCATTGGCGAGCCCGCCACCCAATGCTCGCGTGGTTGAATAATGGGATGACCCTTCAGTGAATCTCGCCGAGCCGAAGACGGTTATGCAGGGTCCAACGAAGTGAAGGACACGAAACACCCTCAGAAATTCCCAGGCTATCTTGACGATAGTCCAGAGCTCTCCGAGTCGTGGCCGAGGGCCCTCAAGAAAGAGTCTTTCCTTTCTGATGGTTACCGTTTCCTTAATTCGCTCGGACATTATTTTTTGATTTCCGTGACGGACGCGTCTTTAACCTCGGTCGAGAACTTGCTGTAGTTGTACGACTTGATCACCGAATTAACATTGATTCCTTTGACGAGTAGAACCTTCACCGAAAGATTGATGTCTGCGGACGACGGAAGCCAGATTTCATCGTTCACCCGCTCTTGCTCGAGGGTGAAGGATGCGCCCTTTTGAAGATTGGCAAGGAGTCCACCACCGACTTTATAGCTATCGAAAAGAACCGCATCGATCCGCGCCACCTGCTTATCCTTCTCATCAATCCACATGACGCCCGCGCATTTCCCGAAAAACTTAAGAAAACTCTTCGCATTCTTGTAATCGAAGTTCGGATTCGGTTCAAAGTCGAAGACGATCACGTCGCGCCCGCGAAATCTTTCGCGCCGCGGATTGATTAGATTGGACGCGCGGAGAACCTCTGCAATCGAGACACGTCGCCCCTCGCCGCTCGGCGGACCTGCAACAGATTGCTTAACTGCCCGCTTCTCCTCTTTGGCAATCAGCTCCTCAATCTCGCGCACCCGTTTCTCCACCGATCGGTCTTCGTCGGCTTGATCTTTAGCATCGAGAGGTTTCCCGTTCTTCTCGATCATTCGAGTTATCCGATAACCCTTGTAGAACGAGAGCTGAATTGTTTCTGATTCCGTCTCGCGAAGAACGCCGTCCTTGCCGAGATCGCGTCTGATCGTCTTCTGTGTGTAGGAGTAGTTCTCGAGCATTTCCTCGACCTTGTCCTCGTTTTTCTGAATCTCGCGGAGAAGACTCGCGATTTCAGGAAGGGGCTCCCCAGACAGTTTCGGGAAATCGAAGTCTGCTCGGGCGACATCGACATTCTGCCGAACATCGGCGAAGCGTACCTGGTAAAGAACCTCGCCTATTCGCATATCCATAGCGAAAGCACGCTGCATGCCGTTCACCAGTCGATAGTCAGAGTAGTCGTGAAAACGTAACTGGTCACCGACCTGGAACTCCTCACGGATTGGAAGATTGGTGACACTGTCGAAATGTATTTTGATGGTCGCTCCCTTTGGTGTGCTCAGGGCGACACAGAGCGCGGGCTTTCCAGCGATGATGGTCTGTCCGCAGAGAACCGCTTTCTTTTTTTCCTTCTTGTAGTCGAACCAGAGATTGCTTCGATAGACAGCCTCTGCCTGCATGTCGATGCTCGACTCTCCAGTCAGCGTCCGAAGACCACTTGCAGAATCACGCAACCATGCCGACTTACCGTTGTATCCAAATTCCGTCTCGAAGCCGCCGACATCGTACTTCACATGATAAAGATTTGGTTTTGATGACTGGATGAGAAATGTTCCAGAGGTACCGTTGTCAGTGCGCACGATCGTGCCGCTCTGAACTTCCGAACGCAATGCCTGAACCGGTTGTCCGCCCATCGCCTTGAGGGCATTCTTGAAAATCTTGTCCGCGGATTGGGCATTGGCGGAGAAGGCGGCGGACGAGAGCAGGGCGAGGACAAGTAATAGTTTGGCTTTCATGTTTGATTTTACTGACGGAGGACGCCGTCAAGTACCGCTGAAAATGCTTCGAGTCTTTTTCGGGCCCGTTTCGTGTTTTGATGCTGCTCGCCGTATTGAAGTTCGACGGCTTTCATCTCTGCAAATAATTCGGCCCGGCGGACCACCATTTTACCGAGACTCAGAGTGAGTCTGCCCGCGTCCGTCTCACGAATCTGCACAAGCGTCTTTAAATCTTCTTCAAGTGACGCCTGAGTCCATTTGTTTTCCAAGACCTTCGGATGCTGATCGGTGTAATCGTCCCTCATTGACTCCATCTCGGCCCTCAGTTCGGCGAGTCTTAGCGCGATCTCAGAGTACGCTCCGGACGAAGTTAGATGACGGGGCAGAGCAGTGGTCTGTTTGGATTGGACAGTCTGTGCCGCGGCACTCACGAAGCCAAAACCGGTCAAGAGAATGATGAAAAATAAATTCTTCATAAAGCCTGCATGGTCGCGGTCGATTCTTCGGTTGCGGAGTTTACGCCACATTCGACATCTGGTCCGCTGAATGCGTCGCATGATTCGATTTGCTGCTCTTCTTCGGCCTCAACCGCACCATCCCCGAACAGCTTTCCCGACATTATTGTTTCGAAGTAAATGGTGATGTTGTCGAGTATCTCCTTTTCGGAGTGTGAGTGATAGAGCGTTCTTCTAAATTGCGCTCCTCCAGCGAGCCCTTTAGTGAACTGTCCGGCGAGTTGTTTCATCTTTCCAAGGGCGACGATTTCGGGCATTTCCTCACGTAACATCTCGAAGAATTCGAGAAGAACCGCCTTCTTTTCTGCAAGATCAGGCTGATATATTTCGCGGCCTGCGATGGCGTCTCAGAATTGACGGAAGATCCCAGGGTTCTGCATCGCCCCACGTCCGATCAGAAGTCCGTTGCAGCCAGACTCACGCCATCTGCGCATTCCATAATCGATTGAGGTGATATCGCCATTGCCCGAGACTGGAACTGAAACAGATTCCTTCACCGCGCGGATTACATCCCAATTGGCCATACCCTTATAGCCCTGCTCCTTAGTCCTTCCGTGGACCTGGATGTGTTCTACGCCGCACTGTTCAGCCATCTTCGCGACTTCTACGGCGTTGATTGTCGAATCTGAGAAACCGATCCTCATTTTCAGAGTCAGTGGTATCGTAATCGCCTTTTTGACCTCTTTGAGGATTGTCTCAAGACGAGGAAGATCTTTGAGAAGTCCGCTTCCGCCACCATGTTTGACCACTTTGGGCGCGGGGCAGCCGCAGTTGATGTCGAGGATGTCTGCGCCAACTTCTTCCGCCATCTCGGCGCCGAGCGCCATCCGCTCTGGCTGCCCTCCAAATATTTGCACGGCGAAAGGGCGTTCCTCTGGATCAAAACGCATCTGCCGTTTGGCCTTCGGATTGTGGCGTGTCAGTCCCTCGACCGAGATGAACTCGGAGACAACGAGGCCCACCCCTCCGCGCCGCTTGATAAGGCGTCTGAAGGTGTAGTCGGTAACACCCGCCATCGGAGAGAGGATTAACGGAGGGTCGATGACAATGTCTCTGATCTTGAACGGCTGCATCGGCTACAAAAGAGTATATGTTACGCGCCTTGGGCCAACGAAATAAATGATTTCGGAGAAAAAAAAGAAAAGGGTGCACCAAAGCCACCCCTTTCGTTCTCTAAATCTGTTTGAGATCAGTTCTTTCTCTTGAGTTCTACGCCTGTTGCTTCAAAAGAGATCTCGGTAACTGAACCATCGGCGTTGACCTTGTCGAATTTGGCGCCGTCATCTTCCATCATGTGTTTGACCTCGGCGGCAGAAAGGTTCTTCACCTTTAACATTCCCTCGACAGTCGCATTCGCGCCGGCGGAGTTGAGGGGAATGAAAAAAGCGTGATCTTTGGTCGCCACTCTGACTGATCCACTGCCACCCATTGGAGTGATTTCGAGCCAGCAACCCATTGCTTTGCACGATCGGACGATGACTCCTGAGGTCCTAACCGAGCGATCGGCAAACTTCTGCGGATTGGTCAGAAGTTTGGCGAGCGACACCTTTTTTGAATTGCCGATTGGTGCCCCGCGCTTCAGGACACCCTTTGATGGGATTGCTTCCGTCTTGTCTTTTTCCGTCGGTTGAGGCTTGTCCTTCATCGACATCCCGCCCATCTTCGACTGGGAAAAGGCTGCCGTAGAAAACAACAATGAAAACAGCGCTACTGCAAAAAGTTTTTTCATAAAAAGTCTCCGATGTTAAAAATCTTAGCTCACCTTGAGCCGCCCCGTGAAGTCACTGCAATTCGAAGACCACTTTACCGCCAACAAAAGTCTTAAGAACCTTGACGTCCCATATTTTCTCGGGCGCAACCGTAAAAATGTCATCAGACAAGATGACAAAGTCCGCAAGCATGCCCGGAGTCAGTGTTCCCTTGGTCTTTTCCTGGAATTCAGCGTATGCGCTGCCGACAGTGTAAGCATGCACCGTCTCCTGTACCGTCAATTTCTGTTCTGGGACCCAGCCGCCTGGATTTTTACCGTCGAGAGTTCGACGCGTGACCGCGGCGAAGACTCCCCACATCGGATTCAGGGGCGCGACGAACCAATCTGTACCGAAGGCGAGAGTGGCACCTGCGTTGATGAGACTCCTGAACGCATATGTTCCCTTGATACGCTCTTCATCAATCCGCTTGTAGGCCCAACGACCATCATCAATCAGATGAAAGGGCTGCATCGATGCAATCACGCCGACGCCTGTGAATCGCTTTGTGAGTCCGTCGTTCAAATGCTGTGCATGTTCGATGCGGAAACGCCTGTCTCTCGGTCCGTCCTCTTTTGTCACCTGCTCGAAGATCTTCAATATTTCGTCATTGGCACGGTCACCAATCGCATGGATCATCACCTGAAGACCAGCGCGGTCGGCATCGAGTGTGTTCTTGAAGTTGAAAGCCATCTCATCCGATGCAAGACCCGTCGAGTCGGGAGCATCAAGATATGGTTTATAGAACCAAGCAGTTGTGGAGCCGAGACTTCCATCGGCGTATCCCTTCAATCCGCCGACGCGAAGCATATTCCCACCAAAAGCATGGCGGATGTCGGCGTCTGCCCATCGCTTCCAGTTAGCAAGTGGTGTCACTGCGTATACGCGCGTCTTCAGCCGTCCTTGGCGTAGGAGTTCCTGATATGCACCGACCGAAGCCCCCGCTGACATGTCCTGTACGCTCGTCACTCCGAGTGAGGCCGCGTACTTGCTCGCCGCCTCGATGTATTCCATTTTCTGTTCGAGGGAGAGTTCCGGTATCACCTTATAGATCGCGTTCATCGCCGCATCTTTGAGAATCCCGGTCGGCTCACCATTTTTATCGCGAACGATCACGCCACCTTCTGGATCTGGTGTATCCCTTGTGATGCCGGCTAGCTTGAGGGCGATTGAATTAGCGAGACCCATGTGTCCGTCGAGTCTGTCAATGAACACCGGATTGTCACGGGTCACGGGGTCGATCATTTGTCGGGTGGGGAGGTTGTTCGGAGTCCAGTTCTCATGGTCCCAAGCGCCATTCAGAATCCACCGACCCTTAGGTCTAGTCTTTGCAAAATCTGCGATCAACTTTGTGAACTCCTCAGGAGATTTGGCATATCGGAGATTGACGGAGGAAAGACCCATTCCGCCGTCGAGGAAATGCACATGGGAATCGTTGAATCCTGGAAGCACGAGTCTGCCTCCGGCGTCGACTACTGCAGTTCCCACACCACGTAACTTGGAGATTTCGGCATTGGAGCCGATGGCAACCACACGTTCCCCGATGACCGCCATCGCCTCGAC
>CAXRBW010000267.1:0-6215 GCA_964228775.1 Pyrinomonadaceae bacterium
CAATACGCAGGAGACAACTATTCGGTACAGAACGTTAGACCCGACAATCTGAAGCATGGAATCTCAACCAAAACTTGTCCACACCTTTGGAGCACTGGCCGAAATCAGCGGTGAAATAACCCAGCGGCAGAACTTCGAAGAGATGATTAAGACCTCGCTTCATCTTCTGTTGGGAAGCCTCGCGATAATGCGTGGCGGTGTCGCAAGATTCACCAAATTCACACATGAGTTGAATATGCTCTCAATGCGGGCTCTTGGCGACGATTTCCCGCTCAGCATGTCTCTCTGCGCCGAGGACGAGCGCCAGTTCATCGCGAACGGAGTCTTTCCCATCGAGGTTTCACAGGCCAAGGTTCTCCCTTTCTTTCAGATTTATGACAGGAGTCTGAGTGAGAAGGGTATTGAGCTCGCCGTCCCTTTGGTCGTGCATGACGAGGTAGTCGGTCTGATATTGCTTGGAGAGAAAGCATCTGGTGAGCCTTACTCTTCGTACGACAAGCAGATCATCTGTGTCATGGCCCGCCATGTCGCTGTCGGCATCGCTCAGCGAAATCTGATGTCTGAGCTCGAACATAAGGCCGATGAGAACAGGAGGCTCTATGAGACCCTTCGAATGACCTATGGCGATACCGTGAGGGCATTCGCAATCGCCATCGATTGCAAGGATAAATACACGGATGGACATTCAATCAGGGTTGGAAAATACTCCGAGATAATTGCCGAAGAACTTGGTTGGGGCGAGGATCAGACGGAAGGCGCGGCAGTTGCAGGCTATCTGCCCGATGTCGGTAAGCTGACTGTGGAGAGAAATATTCTCAACGCACCCTATAGAATTAATGCCAAGGAATCCGCTGAACTCAGCAAGCACCCAGTCGTTGGTCATGAAATACTGAAGCCAATCGAACACCCATATGCTGATGTCCCTCTTGCTGCGAAGTACCATCACGAACGGCTCGATGGAAGAGGATATCCGGATGGATTGATGGACCGCGAAATTCCCTACATAGCTAAGATTGTCAATCTCGCGGATTCATTCGATGCCATGACAACAGATCGGGCCTACAAGCGGAGGAGGCCCGTGAACGAGGTCATAGACGATCTCCAGCGCAATGCCGGCCATCAGTTCGCCCCGGAACTCGTCTCTGCTTTTTTGCGTGGAATGATGAAAGAACTTACCGGAGAGGCAAAAGAAAAAAGATTCCGACAGAATCTCGGACGGGAGTACATGGAGTCCGAAGGCCTCATCGCTATGCTGAGAACCGCACTCAACAACATCCAACCCACCAATGGACTCCGCCTCGTCAGTCAGGACTAGTCCAAAGCACTTCAATTTTTCCCATAAAACCCCTCCGAAATTGAGCTTCTGAGGCTAATTTCTTAAGATTGTTATTTAGCGTTTGTCAGTCGTTTCTCAAGGAAAGCTATGGCGATCAAATTCAGCAGAACCTTCCTGTTAAGGAAACTCCATCAAATCACAGGAATCGTCCCCCTTGGGGCCTTTTTCGCTGTTCACATGTTCACTAATGCGAAGGCGCTTGGTGGACCCGAAGTATTCAATGATGCGGTACAGGACATCCATCACATCCCCTTTCTACCGTTCGTGGAGATTTTCGGCATTTTCCTCCCCCTGTTGTTCCACTCCGTCTACGGAATCATCATTTCAGGTGAGTCCCGCAACAACGTCCTCAACTACTCATATGGACGTAACTGGCTTTATGTTTTGCAACGTGTCTCGGGAGTGTTCCTGTTCTTTTTTATTCTCTTTCACATTCTGAATCTGCGCTTTGGATTGATTCCAGGAATGACTCAGACGGCGGTCGCAGGAAACGCTTCGACGGCGTTCACGATTGTCCAAGGTGAACTTCAGACGACATGGGTTTTAATTTTGTACGTACTTGGAGTTATCGCGACCGCTTGGCATCTTGCCTATGGAATCTTTCTTTTCGCCGCCGATTGGGGACTCGTCATCGGAGAAAAAGCCCAAGGCCTTTTGCTCAAGGCCTGCGTTGGTGTTGCGTTGCTGCTAAGTGCGGTCGGCATCAATGCCGCATTCGCGTTTGTCAGACCTTGCGGACTGATGCCGCAGGCGCTTTGTGAAGGTGGAGCCAAAGAGTCTCCTGTAGAGACGAGACAATTTTAGAAGAGACAATTTGTATGCCTAATAACGGAATCAAAATAGCAATTGTAGGCGGTGGTTTGGCAGGCCTTGCGGCCGCGATGAAAATCGCCGAAGCGGGTCACGACGTCGACCTCATCTCGGTAGTTCCGGTCAAACGATCTCACTCGGTTTGCGCCCAAGGAGGCATCAACGGCGCAGTCAACACCAAAGGTGAAGGCGATTCTCCAGCTAAGCATCTTGACGACACGGTTTACGGCGGGGACTTTCTTGCTCAGCAGCCTCCGGTCCAGCGCATGTGCGAGATGGCGCCACAGATTATCAATCTGTTCGACCGCATGGGCGTGCCTTTTTCACGTACCAAGGAAGGATTGATTGATTTCAGAAGATTCGGCGGCACTCTCCATCATCGCACTGCCTTCGCGGGCGCTTCGACCGGACAACAGCTTCTCTATGCGCTGGATGAACAGGTCCGTAAGTACGAATCGGCTGGCAAG
The DNA here is from genome assembly GCA_964228775.1 of Pyrinomonadaceae bacterium. Classification (GTDB taxonomy): domain Bacteria; phylum Acidobacteriota; class Blastocatellia; order Pyrinomonadales; family Pyrinomonadaceae; genus CAXRBW01. The sequence goes on from CAXRBW010000267.1 coordinate 2,614, forward strand.
GTGACGAAGTATGAGGGTTGGGAAATGCTCTCGCTCGTTCTCGATGACCATCAGGTATGCCGCGGGCTGATAGCGATGAATCTTCAGACTCTCGAACTCAAAGCCTTTTATGCCGACGCGGTGATAATGGCGACTGGCGGTCCAGGTTTGGTTTTCGGTAAGTCGACCAATTCGCAGACCTGCACTGGTAGTGCGGTTTCTGCCGCTTACCAACAGGGCGCGAAATATGCGAACGGTGAATTCATCCAGGTCCACCCGACATCGATTCCCGGTGAGGACAAATTAAGATTGATGTCCGAATCGGCACGTGGTGAGGGCGGACGTGTTTGGGTGCCCAAGAATCCAGGTGACAAGCGCAATCCAAAAGACATTCCTACTGGTGAACGTTGGTATTTCCTCGAAGAGAAGTATCCAGCGTATGGAAACCTTGTCCCCCGCGATATCGCAACTCGTGAAATTTTCCAGGTGTGTCTCGATGGCTTCGGGGTCGGCGGAGAAAATCAGGTTTATCTCGACCTGACTCACATACCTGCTGACACGCTGACTCGCAAGCTCGGTGCGATTCTTGAAATCTATGAAATGTTTGTCGGCGACGATCCGCGCTATGTGCCCATGAGAATCTTCCCGGGAGTTCATTATTCAATGGGTGGATTATGGGTCGATTTCGAGCAGAGGACGAACATCCCCGGCCTTCTGGCGGCAGGTGAGTGCGATTATTCGATTCACGGTGCGAACCGCCTTGGCGCAAATTCCTTGGTATCGTGCGTCTACGGTGGCTTTGTTGCAGGTCCCGCTGCAATTGAATATGCAAAGAATGTTGAGAGGAAGTCCACCGAGACCAATGGCATTCATGCCGCAGAGCTGCAACGTCAGAAAGAAATCAATGACTCCATCGTCAAGCGTGAAGGTGGCGAGAATCAATACAAGATTCACGAAGAACTCGGAAAGTGGATGACCGACAACGTAACCGTAGTCCGTTACAATGACCGACTTAAGGCGACGGATGAAAAAATTCTCGAGCTGAAGGAGCGGCTCACAAAAATATCCATCAATGATTCGAATCTTTGGGCGACACAGGCTGTTCCGCATGCCCGACAGCTCCACAACATGTTGGAGCTAGGACGTGTCATCACCTTGGGTGCGTTGAATAGAGATGAATTGAGAGGTGCTCACTACAAGCCTGACTTCCCAGATCGTGACGATGATAAGTTCATGAAATCAACGATTGCCGAATTTTCAGGTGAAGGCCCGGTTCTCAGTTACGAGCAGCTCGATGTGTCCTTGGTCACACCGCGCAAGCGTGATTATTCGAAGGGCAAGGAGAAGACGGCCTAACTCGGCCACTGAAAGATATGTCTGAAACGAAGCACGTGGAAAAAAAGCGACTGGAATCTCCTCCGCAGACGATTGAAATCAAAATCAAGCGCTGTGAGGGTCCAGATTCAAAAGTTTACTGGGACACCTTCTCGATTCCTTATCGCAGAAATTTGAATGTCATTTCGGCGTTGATGGAGATCAGAAAGAACCCTGTCACCAAGGACGGCACCACGGTCAACCCGCCGGTATGGGACATGAGTTGTCTAGAGCAGGTTTGCGGAATCTGTACGATGGTCATCAACGGCCGGGTCAGACAGTCTTGCTCAGCACTCGTCGATGACCTGCTTCTAAGTTCAGGTGGGAACTCGATAACTCTTGAGCCGATGAGTAAGTTCCCAACAGTGAGAGATCTGCGTGTCGATCGCTCGAACATGTTCAAACATCTCAAGCAGGTCAATGCGTGGATAGAGCTTGACGGAACCTACGACCTCGGCCCCGGCCCTCATCTTGCTCAAGAGGTGGCACAAGAGCGTTACGATTATTCACGTTGCATGACGTGCGGCTGTTGTCTAGAGGCATGTCCGCAGTATCACGACGATAACTATATAGGACCGCAAGCGATTGCTCAGGCGAGGCTCTTCAATATGCATCCGGTGGGAAAGAACTCCATTGATGAGCGTCTGAACGGACTCATGGGTGAAGATGGAATCGGTAACTGTGGAAATGCTCAGAATTGTGTGCAGGTTTGCCCAATGGGTGTGCCGCTCACCAAGGCAATCTACGAGACCAATAGAGACATCACGGTCAACGCCCTCCTCGGTTGGCTTAAGAAGTAGCTGGCTGACATCAAACAGCGGATAGAGTAAAGGGGCTGCAAAGCCCCTTTATTATTAAGAGAGTAATGTTGTCGACTTTTCGCTCTGTCCTCTTCCTTGGAGCGAACTTCCTCCAAATCTAGTCACTGACCAAAACTCCGTCAGAAACGAGCACACCGTCGCTCACCAAGACTCCATCGGAAACAAGGACGCCGTCGGATACTAGAACTCCATCACTGACCAGAACTCCGTCAGAGACAAGCACACCGTCGCTGACCAAGACTCCATCGGAAACAAGGACGCCATCGGATACAAGAACTCCAAAGGCGAACTGCGGTCGCCCCGAACCGAGCGATGTGCCGTCGCTCAGAACGGTGCGGACCGAGAGCCGTAGCGCCTCAGCGCGAACGACATTTCCGGATAATGAGTAACGAAAATTGCCACCGATTGAAACAGCATCGTTAAAGGTTCGGCCGTTTCTGTAAATGTTTTGAAATGTGTCGGCAAGTGCCCTTCCTTTTATTATTCCGTGATCAAAAAGAATCCCCTGTGCCCATTCGAAATCGGTACCTCCGACTGTAGATCTTGCTTCTGGCATCCTTAATCCACTCTTTAACAGCCGCGTTCCTTGGGTAATCGAGGCTGAAAACACTAGGCGACGGTCATAGGACGAAGCGAGGCGGAGTGCCCCCTCAATATTCAAACTGCCCGCTCCTTGCTCGAGGGTGTCAAAGCCAGCTAACTGCTGTGCCGAATATTGAAGAATCATTTTGACCATCTGCGGTGTCAGATTGGGATTTAACTGAAGTAGCAGGGCGGCGGCCCCTGATACGACCGGTGCGGCCATTGACGTTCCACTCATCTGCATTCGCGATGTTGTTTCATCGCCTGTCAGATATCCCGCTGAAAGTTCGGGATGCGTAGTATTCAATGTTGCCCAATTCTTTGCCCTAGCTGAGACAATCTTGTTTCCAGGGGCGACGATATCGGGCTTGATAACATGGTCATAGAATTTGCCTCTTGAGTCCGTGTAAAAACTGCGCGTCGGACCTCTCGAGCTATAGCTCGCGATTCCATCGTCATCTCGAACATCGGTCTGCTTCGAGTTGACTGCTCCGACGGTCAGCACGGAAGGGTCGTTTCCCGGTGAGTGGATCGCCCCATAGAGTTTGCGTCCCGCACTATCCTTACCATCGTTACCTGCGGCGGCCACAACAAGAATTCCCGCAGCATTCAGTTCCTGTACCTTTCTGCAGACGGGGTCGTTCGAATAAGAGTCGACTGCAACTCCGCCAAGACTCAGATTCACAACTCGAATATTGAAACGGGAATGGTTCTGCTTGACCCATTCGAGTGCGGCAATCAGCCAAGAGGTCCGCCCAGTACCTTTGGAATCAAGAACCCGAAGACTCACGAGATTGGCATTGGGTGCGATTCCTCTGTAGAGTCCTCCGTTTTCAGAGGATGTTC
>CAXRBW010000268.1:0-4366 GCA_964228775.1 Pyrinomonadaceae bacterium
TGAGCGCCTCAACGAGAAGTACGGCGAAATCGGTGACGTGCGGGGCATGGGGATGCTGCTCGGTGTCGAGTTCGGGACTGACTCAAAGTCGCTAAGGCCTGCGCCGGAACTTCGCGACAGGGTCGAGATGGAATGTTTCAACCGCGGTCTCATCATTCTTGGGTGCGGTTCATCGACCATCAGATGGTCTCCGCCACTCGTCCTGTCATCGGAGAACGCCGATGTCGCTCTCGAGATCTTCGACCAGGCAATCGCCGCCGCAATTCAAAAATAAAAAAGGCCGGGGAAACCCGGCCTTCTCTTTTATTTTCAACACCTACTAGGCCTTAGCCTTTTTTATTTCCTCGACGAGAGTCGGAACGGCCTCGAAGAGGTCGCCGACGATGCCGTAATCTGCGATGTCGAAGATCGGGGCCTCCGCATCCTTGTTTACAGCAACGATTGTCGCGGCATTCTTCATACCGACGATATGTTGAAGTGCGCCCGAGATGCCGAGTGCGATGTAGAGCTTTGGAGCAACGGTTTGTCCCGACGAACCAATCTGCCGATCGATCGGCAGCCATTCGTTGTCACAGATGGGTCGCGAGGCGGCGAGATCTGCCCCGAGCGCATCAGCGAGTTGCTGGGCGACCGCTAGATTCTCCTGCGATTTGATACCGCGCCCGACCGCCACAATGATCTCCGATTTCGTCAGGTCCACAGACGCCTTCGCCTCTTGGAACGGCTCCTCTGGTTCCATCCGCAGATCCCTCACTTCGACGTCGACCTTCTCGACGGCCGCAGACCCCTTCGCCGCCGAGTCGCCACGGAACGAGCCAGATTGGAAAGTCACGAACACGGTGGAACCGCCCTCGGCGGTCACATCGGCATCGAGCTTTCCAAGGAAGATGCGGCGGGTGAAGACGAACCGGCCGCCCTCATGTGAGTAGCGGATGCAGTCGCCGATTACCTCACCACCGAAGCGGGCCGCGACCTTCGGCGCGAATTCACGCACCTGATCAGTGTGCGCCATGACGACATGAGAAGGATTTTCCTTCTTGATGATTCCAGTCCATGCATCGGCATATCCGTCGGGGGTGTAAGTACCGAGCTTCGGATTCGCTAGCACAAAAACTTTCTCAAGGTCGTACTGGGCAATCTCCGCCGCAAGAGAGCAGTCTCCCCCACATGGGATGACGGCCGAGGCTTTGACGCCGAGGTCGCTCGCGATGCTCTGGGCAGCCGCTATCGCCTCAAGTGAAGTCTTGTTGAGGACGCAATTCTTATGTTCAATGAAAACCAAAACACTCATAAAATCTCCGAGGTGCCAGAAAGGTCAGATCACCCGCACCTCCGTCTTCAATTTCTCAACGAGCTCGACCGCTCCCTTCTTCGCATCGCCACCTCCGAGCATCTGCGTCTGCTTTAACTTGAGGGGTAGATACACCTTCCCGATTTTCTGTGCTGAAGCGAGATCTTCGATCGCTGGAGTCACGTCGCGGATCGGCTTCGATTTTGCGGCCATGATGCCCTTGAGCGACGCGTAGCGTATCTGCGAGATGCCTGATTGGATCGAAAGCAGCGCCGGCAGCTGGTACTTGAACCACTGATACCAACCGCTCTCAAGTTCCCTCTTAACGCGCAGAGTCGAGCCGAGACTTCCACGATCGACCTCGATGACGATTGTCGCGTGCGGGATGTCGAGCAACTCTGCGAGAATGACTCCCGTTTGTCCATAGCTCGTATCGTCCGATTGGAGACCTGAGAGGACAAGGTCAGCCGATTCCTCGCGACTGGCGTCACCGAGTGCTTTCGCAATCTGGTGCGGCGATAGTTTGGCCGAATCCTCGACGACGACATGGATGCCCCGGTCAGCGCCACGCGCCAGAGCGTCCTTGATCACAGCCTTCGCAGTCGAAGGTCCGAGGGTGCAGACGATGACCTCGCCTTCCCCTTTCGACTCTTTGAGCCTCAAGGCTTCTTCGAGCGCATAACCGTCAGATTCGTTCGTCTGCTGTGAAATGTTCGACTCGTCGATCCACTGTCCGTCAGGCCTAACCCGCAAGACCGCGTCCTTGTTAGCAACCTGCTTCATCAAAACAACTATCTTCATAAAAAATTACAATGCCTTGAATCTTTTGTTCCGAAAATGAATCATCATTCATTTTCAGTTTAAAAAAATGCCCTCTCACGTAGAGAGGGCGAAAAACTATTCCTCGAAACGCTTGAAGAGGAGGCACGCGTTGGTACCGCCGAAGCCGAAGCTGTTCGAGAGTACATAATCCACACGTGCATTGCGCGCCGCATTCGGTATGTAGTCGAGGTCGCAATCTGGATCCGGATTTTCGAGATTGATGGTCGGTGGCAGGATATCGTCCCTCAGCGCCATCACTGATATCACCGCTTCGATGCCACCGGCCGCGCCGAGCGCGTGTCCGGTCATCGATTTGGTTGAACTGACTGCAACCTTCGAAGCATGGTCACCGAGTACCTTCTTGATAGCCATCGTCTCGAACTTGTCGTTGTACGGTGTCGATGTGCCGTGTGCGTTTATGTATCCGATTTTGTCCGGAGTAATTCCCGCATCCTTGATGGCTCTTGTCATCACTCGGATGGCTCCCGAACCGGTTTCGTCCGGCATCGTCACGTGAAAGGCGTCACCGCTCATTCCGTAGCCGACGATTTCCGCATAGATCCTCGCTCCGCGCCTTTTGGCGAACTCGAGTTCTTCGAGAATCAGGATTCCAGCGCCTTCGCCGATGACGAATCCATCACGTTCAGCATCGAAAGGTCTTGAAGCCTTTGTGCAATCATCACCTCGACGTGACAAGGCGCGCATCGAATCGAATCCGGCGACTGACATCGGAGTGATTGCCGATTCGGCTCCGCCGCAGATCATCGCATCGGCATCGCCGCGCTCAATCAGTCTGAAGCTGTCGCCGATTGCATGCGCACCTGCCGCACAAGCCGTGGCGGTTGCGGAATTCGGACCCTTGGCGCCGTGCCTGATCGACACGTTACCGGCGGCGAGATTCACGATTGCCGAAACTATGAAGAATGGGGAGACTCTTCCCGGACCCGAGTTCAGAAGCTTCTCGTGCTCGCGCTCAATTGCCCAGAAATCGCCTATGCCCGAGGAGATATAGGTCCCGACCATCTCGGCGTTCGATTCGTCGATCTTGAGACCGCTGTCCTTCACCGCTTCGTCCGAGGCGGCGATGGCGAAATGGGTGAATGCCCCCATTCTGCGGGCTTCCTTGCGGTCGAGAAAATCTTCAGCGTTGAAGTTCTTCACCTCACAGGCGAATTTGACATCGAATTTCTCGGTGTCGAATTTTTCAATCGGGGCCGCACCGCTCCTGCCGGCCTTGAGTGCCTCCCAAGAGCTGGGGGCATCATTACCGCAAGCGTTGACAGTACCGATTCCTGTGATTACTACGCGACGTTTCATAGCGAGCAAGCTAAATGAAAACGGACGGCGGAGAGTTGGTGCCTAGGCACCGACTGAAATATCCGCCATCCGATTGATTACTTCTTGCCTTTATGCTGAGCGACGTAGGCATAAGCGTCGCGGACAGACTGAATCTTTTCAGAGTCCTCGTCCGGAATCTCGATTCCGAATTCTTCTTCGAACTTCATGACGAGTTCGACGAGATCGAGCGAGTCGGCTCCGAGGTCCTCGATAAAGCGGGCGTTCTCGGTCACTTCTCCCTCATCAACACCCAGCTCATCAACGATGATCTGTTTGATCTTGTCTTGAATGTCTGACATAGGTTCTCCTGTGTAAGTAAAAGTTATTAGCTGATAGATAAATCCAAGCTTTTAGTATTAAACCAATTGTTCAGCCGAAATAAAAATCGGGGTGCGGGACCGTTTTCACTGCCATTTCAGGCGACCAATTCCGCGAGCGTTGCCCTCAATGTTTCGGCATTCTCGACATTTAAACATCGCGCATCCTTGGCTATCTGCCTGACGAGGCCCGAGAGGACCTTGCCAGGGCCAATTTCGACGAATGTATCGACTCCGTTTGCCACGAGGTGCTCGACCGACTGCAGCCACCGGACCGAAGAGGATACCTGCTGCGTGAGCGCCTCCTTGATCCTCGCACCCGAGATGTTTTGCTCTCCGCTAACATTCTCGATGAGAGGCACACGCATGTCAGAGAACTCGAGCCCTGCCAGTTCGACTGCAAGTCTCTCCTCGGCCGGCATCATCAATGCGCAGTGGAATGGTGCTGATACATTTAATTTGATTGCACGCTTCGCACCTCGTTCCTTGGCGAGTTCGATTGCGCGGTCGATTGCAGCAGCGCTACCCGCGATGACAGTCTGTTCGGCTGAATTCATGTTCGCGGGTGAGCATACTTCGCCTTGCGAAGCTTCGGCAC
>CAXRBW010000269.1:0-10790 GCA_964228775.1 Pyrinomonadaceae bacterium
CACAGAGGCCGAACAAGTCGTGAAAGCCTTGAGAAGCCGAGGAGCAATCGTGGAATACAAACTGTTCGATGATGAGGGTCACGGTATCTCCAAACTGAAGAACAGGCTCGAGCTGTATCCGCTCGTCGCCGACTTTTTGGATAAACACATGAAGTAAGATTTGAGTTTGCTATGTCACAGATGCCGCCCCCTCGGGCGGCATTTTTCATTGGCCACCGACAGAGACAGTGACTCCCTCCGCAGCTGATATGCGACATGCGTCCAAGACCTTCTGAACTGAAAGACCTTCACGGAAAGATGCGGCTCCAGGAACAACGCTCTCACCGCGGCTCAGCGCATCACACAGTACAGGGGCGAGCTTGAGAAAGCCCCGAGCGAAACCAGTGTCAGGAACTCCGGGTATTTTTTCGCCGAGGTCGACTTCTATTTCCTTCCAGTCAGAGGATTCGGTTGAGCCGATAAAAAGCTCCCCGCGAGACTCAATCCTGATTGCTCCATTTGTTCCAAAAATCTCAACACGATTCAGGTATCGCGGATATTCACACATCGAGACCGAGATTGCCGCCGTCACATCTGCGCCGAGGGCTGTGGCGTACCTCAAGAGCATGTTGACCTCATCATCCGAGGTGACCTCTCGGATGATTCCTGCTGAGTCGGTCCGCTCTTTGACATGGGTCTGCAACTGTCCAAACACATTCAATGGTTCGCCGCCGAGAAGCCAATTGAGCGAATCAATGCAGTGAGAACCTATTGCTCCAAGTGCGCCGCCACCTTGCTGTGAATCCGACCACCAATTCCACGCTATCGACGGATCACCCCGGTGTGGCGCACGAAAATCGCATCTCGCATGGATCACTTCTCCGATGTCTCCATTTCGAATTAGATCGAACGCCTTCTTTCTTCCATCCAAAAACCGCAACTCATGATCTATCAGCGCAATATTCCCCATCGCTTCTGCAAATTCGGTCATCTCACGAGCTTCGCTGACAGACATCGCCATCGGTTTTTCAGCGAGAACGTGCTTCCCTGCCTTGATTGCTGCTATCGCCATTTCAAAATGCAGGTTAGGAGGAGTGGTGATGCAAACAATGTCGACATCAGGATGTATCACCGTTTCCATCCAATCACCTGAGTGATGTTCAATGCCAAATTCATCTGCGGTGTCTTTTGCACGTGTGCTTGAAGCACTCGAAACAGAAATCAATCTCGCGGTGGGACATTTCTGAAACGCGGGAATCTGGACTTTGCGCGCGAAACCCGTTCCGATAATCCCGATTCCAATCTGTTTCATGTTCATGTTTTTGGGTTGATAAACGACGGTCCCTCGGATTTACGAAGGACCGTCGGACAGGAATACAGCAGGATTTACTTTGAGACTTTGGCCCTCAAAATCGCCTCTCTACCCACGAGATATAGCAACATGGTGATGGCGAAAAAAGGAATCATCGCCAACAGGTCGGCATAGTCACCCTTGAAAAATGGATTTGAGCTTTCAGCCCAGTCTTTCGACATCTCTTGGATCGATTGAAGTGTAGGGACAACCGCGAACAACGCGATCAGAATTCCTGCGATTGCGGCGCCAGCGATATATCCCGAAGCGAGCATCACGCCGTTCGACTTATCGGTCTCCGCGACTATCTGTTCTTCGGTCAGATTTTTGGCGGCAAGCTTTCGCTTTAGATAAAGATCCACTCCCCATCTTGCTATACCACCGAAGAATATCGGGGCACTGGTCGCAATTGGTAGATAGAGGCCAACCGCGAATGCAAGGGCTGGAATAACGCTCAGCTCGAGCACAAGCGCAATCATCGCTCCAATGAGGACAAGGCCCCAAGGCAGTTCCTGACTCAGGATTCCTTTGATTATGTAGCTCATCAGGGTCGCCTTCGGAGCATCATATTTCGGAACTTCGGTCAGATCTGGCCGACTCTTGATCTTTCCATTGATGCCGGGGTCAACCAGGTATTTCAAGTCCCCCGTCATGTCGACTAGATATTTGCCCGCTGGAACTCCGTTGGCGTCATCAGTCTTATGCCATCCGCGATATGTGTTCTTGTCAATCTCACCCTGCGGACCAATCAGTTTTTCTGCGGGACCGACGTCGGCAAGTGCATCGAATGAAATCTTTGCGCCTTTTGGAAAGTGTTCTTCGATTCGGAGTACGGTCTCCCCGTTTTGATTGACGAGATATTTACCCGCACGAAGATTTTCATTCTCAGGTTTTTTTCCTTCTGACGATTTGTTTTCAAACACTTTGAAGTCACCCGCAATTGGTGGCTTTTCCTCACCCGAATAGTCAGCAAGTGTCGATCTGTCGACTATGATTGGACGCTCAACCTTGCTGAATGTTGTGGGTGGGGCATAGACGGTGCCGTTATCGTTTAGAACTTGAAGAATCGGACCTAGGACCAAGGCGGAAGCCAATGCACCGAGAAGAATTGCAATCTGTTGGAGGCGCGGCGTGCCACCTACAAGAAAACCGGTTTTCAAATCCTGCGAGGTGGTGCCGCCATTCGAAGCAGCGATACAGACGATACCGCCTATCGAGAGTGCGGTCACAAAGTAGGGGTCGGCCGCCGTCCATCCCAGACCTAAGAAAACGAGACATGTGATCAAAAGTGTCGCAACGGTCATCCCTGAGATGGGATTCGATGATGAACCAATCTCGCCGGTTAGCCTTGATGATACCGTCACAAAGAGAAATCCGAGTATCACGATTAGCAATGCACCGAGAAGTGAAACGATCGGATTTTCAAACACGCTCAGTCCCAGCTGCGGTGACACCATGATGGCCGCAATCAGAACGAGTAGTCCCGCGACGACATATTTCATCGAAAGGTCTCGGTCGGTTCTGGGCAGTGAAGTTCCAGCATCGGCCGCTGTCCCGCCCCTGAAATCCGCAAGACCAGATTTCAAACCGTTCCAAATAGTTGGCAAACTTCTGAAGAGCGAAACAATTCCCGCGGTGGCTACTGCACCTGCGCCGATGTAAAGAATGTAAGCGCCTCGTATCTCACCCGGCCCCATCTCCGATATCGGCTTTGCGGTGGCAGGTGCCAGCACGGTGGATGCGGCGTCACCGAAATACTTGATCAGTGGAATGAGGACCAAATAGGAAAGAACTCCGCCTGCCAACATGATCGACGACACATATGGTCCGATGATGTAACCCACACCGAGAAGGGCCGGGTTGTTTTCGAGTGCGACAGAGCCGCCTTTGAGTGTCTTGTCGCTGAACTCATGCTCAGGTTCACCCTTCCAGAAACTAAAGACATCCATCACCGATTTATAAATGAAACCTATGATGAATCCGATTCCGATTATCTTTCCGCTTTGGAGTGCCGAAGCATCGTCATTTGAGGCGTCGGCCATTTGCGATTGGGCACGCGATTCTTTTGAAGCCCCCGCAATCAGAACCTGCGCGCACGCGGTGCCTTCCGGATATTTCAGATAGCCATGCTGATCTTTGATCAAGGCTCTCCTTAGGGGGATCATCAGCAAAATTCCCAAAAGACCACCAAGTACTGCAACGAGCATCACGCGGCTAATTTCCAGGTCGAATCCAAGAATTAGGATTGCGGGCATCGTGACACCGAGACCGAACGCAATCGATTCACCGGCACTGCCGGCAGTCTGCATCACATTACTCTCGAGAATAGTTGCGTCCCTCACTCCGATCTTTGAGAGCAATCGGAAAAGTGTGATCGCAATCACTGCAACGGGAATCGATGCTGAAACTGTTAGACCTGTTTTTAGGACAAGGTAGAGGGACGAGGCACCAAAGAGAATTCCCAAGAGTGTCCCAACCAAAAGAGGAAGTGGTGTCAGCTCTCGAAGCTTACCGGTGTTTGGAATGAACGGTTTAAAATTCTCAAGAAATGGATTCTTTGGCATAGGCTGACAGCTCCTTTGACTTGTGCATTATTTCTAACGTCCCCGAAACTTTAGACCGACCTCCTCGGTTTTGGCAAGACGCTTTTGTCCCTGGCTTCAGGGCACTTGGTGTCAATGTCATCCTTCATCTAAACTCTGCTCACCCCCGTTGTTGGAGAATCCCTATGAAGAAACCTTTCATGCTTGGTCTCTTGTTCTTCGTCTGCTGTGCGGCGTTTCCTTCCCTACTGTTGGCACAGAGTGTGCCGAGTCCGAAAGATGTGATTGGTTTCGTTCCCGGAGAAGACAGGAAGCTAGCGTCTTGGAAGCAGATTGTTTCCTATTTCCAAAAGTTAGAGGACACGAGTCCAAGAGTTAAATTCGAGACACTTGGCAACACGACTCTCGGAAGGCCTTTCGTGTTTGCAGCCATCTCATCCCCTGAAAATCTCAAGAAGCTCGCCTACTACCAAAACATCAATGCTAAATTGGCGGACCCTCGTCTGATTGGAAGAAACGATGCGGTGGCAAAGAAGCTGATAGCAGAGGGGAAGACGGTCGTGCTCGTCACACTCGGGATACATTCCACCGAAGTAGGAGGGCCGCTTGCGTCGATGCTCATCGCCCATCGCTTGGCATCGTCTGACGATCAGAAAATAAAAAGAATGCTCGATGAAACGATCATTCTGGTTGTCCCGTCGCTCAATCCTGATGGCGTGGACATCGTGAAGGATTGGTACGATCGGACACTCGGCACACCATATGAAGGCACGATTCCGCCTGAGCTCTACCATCATTTCACTGGGCACGATAACAACCGTGACTGGTACATCTTCTCTCAGGTCGAGACCCAGATGACGGTCGATAAGCTCCACAATGCATGGCATCCCCAAATCGTCCATGACATTCATCAGCAGGGTGCTTTCGGCGCACGGCTTTTTCTACCGCCTTATATGGACCCGGTCGAACCGAATGTTCCGAAACAGATTGTCGAGGGATACCGCGAACTAGGTTCGTTCATCGCTGATACGCTTCGTAAGGATGGTTTTAAGGGACTAACCAATAACACCACTTATGATGCATGGACTCCCGCGCGGGCGTACTCCCACTATCACGGCGGTGTCCGCATTCTCTCTGAGAGCGCCTCTGTCGAACTTGCCACACCGAAGACGATAACTTTCGGTGAGCTTAGGGGTGAGGTCGGAGGTCTCGATGCAAAGAAAGAAAGTAAGAATTTTGGGCCATTGTGGAATGGTGGTGAGTGGCATCTGTCCGACATCACCAAACAGATGACTGAAGGTGCATTCAAGCTTCTCGAGCATGCGGCCGAGAATCGAGAGGCGTGGCTCTCACGATTCTACGAAATTGGAAAAGAGGCAACACGCAAGAGAGGAAATGGTGAGGTGTTCGGCTTCATACTGCCTGCTGAAAAGACGCAGGTTGGTCAGAAACCGAGTCAAAAAATGTTCAATCGGCAGCGGTTACTAGAGATACTCAAGCGTGGAGGAGTTGAGAGTAGCTGGATTTCGGGTCTGCAGGGAAATGGTAAGAGATATCCTGAGGGCAGCATCTTCATCCCGATGGCCCAACCTTACGGCGCTTTTGCAAAGGCAATCCTCGAGAAGCAGGTTTATCCCGATTTATTGGATGAAAAAGGTGATCCAGTCCAACCGTATGACGTCACAGCTCATACTCTTTCCATTCTATTTGGCCTCGAAGTAGAAACTCTTACCGAACCGATATCAATCCGAGCAGGCAAGGCAGAGTCCAAAAAGAATGGTTGTCCCGCCGGCGCACTTCTATCGAAACAGCAACGCAGGAACGGTGCTGGATCTGCAGACGTATGGCTCTACAAATCATTCAATCCGACGATGGATGAGGGCTGGACCAGATATATGTTCGAGAATCTCAGTAAGGATTTTGGGATCTGTGATTTCGATTACGCGAGCGTGACAGATCGTGAACTTAGGAATCCGAGTTCCTATGACGGGATTCGCACAATAGTCTTCCCCGACCAATCTGCCACAGCAATTCTGAATGGACACCAAAAAGGCCGAATGCCCGAAGAATTCACGGGAGGTGTCGGTCAAACCGGCGTCGAAGCCTTAAAGTCATTTGTGGAAAAAGGTGGGCGAATCGTGTTTCTTAACCGCGCATCTGATTTTGCTATCCATGAATGGAATCTTCCAATCCAAGATCTGACAGAAGGACTGCCGAAAAAGCAGTTCTTCATTCCGGGATCCATCTTGAGAACGGTAGTCGACACTGGACATCCAATTGCAAGGGGTATGGAGGCGGCTTCTATCGCATGGTTCGAAGATTCACCCGCTTTCAAGGTGACTGAGTCCGAGAACATAAAGATCATCGCGCGGTATCCCACTGATCCGAAACAAATTCTGCTCTCAGGATGGGCTTTCGGACTGGAGCGCATCGCAGGCAATGCGGCCCTAGTCGAGGTGAAGATCGGTAAAGGCTCGCTGATACTTTTCGGATTCCGACCACAGTATCGTGCACAGTCATACGCCACAATGCCTTTGCTATACAACGCAATCCGCTGAATGAGTGAAACTATAAAAAGGTCGCGATTGCGAAACGGTGTGGTCGTTCTGACCGACCGGATGACCAACATTAGGTCGGTGACGCTCGGCGTCTTCATGCGGAGTGGGGCACGGGACGAACCTGAGAGTTTGAATGGCGTGACACATTTCATCGAGCATGCAGTTTTCAAAGGCTCGTTGAGTCGTTCACAGCGAGAGATAGCATTTCTGACAGATCGACTTGGAGGCGGGCTCGAAGCATTCACAATGCATGAGGAGACAGCCTTCGCCATCAAAGCCGTCGATAATGAAGTCGAAACCGCATTCGACCTCATCGCTGACATGGTCACCTCACCGGCATTCCATGAAAGTGATCTTAAAAGTGAGCAGAAAGTCATCATCGAAGAAATCAAGATGACTGATGACAACCCCGAGGAGCACCTTTCTGATCTTTTTAATGCGCGGCTCTTTGGTGATCACCCGCTCGGTGCACCGATTGCAGGCACACCTAAAACAGTCAAAACATTCGGGCGAAAGCAGGTTCTAGCGTTTCACCGCAAACTTATAGCGCCACACAATCTTGTCATTGTCGCAGCGGGAAATGTCGAACACCGAGAAATCGTGGCGCTTGCAAAGAAATATTTCGGAAAGCTGAAGTCGAGCGCCAGGCGTGTCCAAGGACAAAAGTCACCATCGATGCTGTCACCACTTTTCGTCAAACAGAGGCGAGGGTTGGAGCAGTCACACTTCGTGCTCGCCACTCCCTTCATGAACGCCGATTCGGATTCGCGCTATGCGGGTGAACTGCTTGTCAACATCTTGGGTGGTGGCACTTCGTCGCGACTTTGGCAGCGGATACGTGAAGATCGCGGGCTCGCCTACTCGGTCGGAGCCAGTGGCGCCATGTACCGAGATTGCGGGGTCTTCTCCGTATATGCAGGAACATCTCCTGAATGTCTGATGGAGGCAATCGAAATCTCCATGGCTGAAATGCGGGACATAACTCGAAATGGTATTGGAAAAGAAGAGTTGGAACTTGCGAAGACGCAAGCAATTTCCTCAATCATTCTCGGACTTGAGGACTCAAGTAATCGAGCCGCATCATTGGCGAGGCTTGAGATGGTGCATGGTCGCCAGATTTCAGTCGATGAAACAATCTCGAAGATCAGCAAAACACGCCCGAAGGAAATTCTCTCAGTCGCAAGAAGATATTTCCGTGGAGATTCCGTAGCAATCGGAGCCATTGGCGATCTACCGAAGCTGCGACTCACTAGGAAAGTCGTGTCACTCTGACGAAACGTTGGATTAGGGAGTGTAATTTATCGGGTCGGCGGTACCTGCGAGCTTGAACCCTCTCAGCCTCAATGCACATGAATCACATGTGCCACATGCCAAATCCTCATTTCGGTAACAGGACCAGGTCAGCTCTAGGGGGGCGGACAGCTCGATGCCCTTTCTCACAATTTCCGCTTTTGAAAGACCAATTATAGGAGTGCAGATTTCTACTCTAGTTTCAGGTCTGGTTCCAGTGTCGATTACCTTTTGAAAAGCTGAGTAGAATTCAGGACGGCAGTCTGGATATCCACTTGAATCTTCGGCAACTGCTCCGATATATATTCTCGACGCGCCGATTACTTCGGCCCAACTAACAGCAATCCCAAGCATGTTCGCATTCCGGAAAGGCACATAAGAGGTCGGTATATCACTACTTTCCAAATCGGCCTCAGTGACTTGCATTTTCCGATCAGTGAGACTCGAGCCGCCGATCCTCGCGAGATGCTCCATCGGTACGTCCATCCGTTCATCGGCCCGATAGTGATCCGCGATTGCCTTGAATGCCCGACGCTCCCGCGACTCGGTCCTTTGCCCGTATGAGATATGTAGGAAGGCCAAGGTGTCATTCTCATTTGCGGCAATGGCAGCAGTTACACAACTGTCCATACCTCCAGAGACCAGGACGACGGCTTTCATTGAAATCGATGCTTTCATTTATTAGGTTGAGATTTCTTCAGTCACCGGCCGAGACCGTCTTGGATGATCTGGGAGAGCTTCCAAATCATCAACAGTCCTGGATTGTCCGAGACATATCCTACGAATCCCATATCATCGACTGTGATCGCCATGGCGATGCGCCCGCGTCGGGTGTAAACAATGCCGACATCGCTTCTTAGGCGGTCGAGGGCTCCGGACTTTGAGGCAACAGGTACTGTGTCAGGCATGTTCCTTCCGATACCATCTTTATATTGTTGACGCTTCAGGATGTTGATCATTTCCGCACTCGCCTCCTTCGAAACAAGCTGACCGGCATCAATCATCTCTAGAAGCTTGACCATTTCTCGTGGTGTTGAAGAGCCGAGGCCGAAGAGTCGGTTCTCTGCAATCTGATTCGCCCTAGAATCCCCGCCGCCGCCGATCTTCCTCATCGATTTCGTACCGCCTAGTCCGAGCGTGTCCATGAAATCATTGACGTTGTCGGCCTTGACCTTTTCGAGCACTAAATTCGTCGCCGTGTTGTCTGAAACGACGATCATCAGATTTACTGCGGTCCTAAGATCAATCCTCGTATCGTCGGAGAACTCGAATAGGATTCCTGAGCCGCTCTGTTTCACATCCTTCGAGAGGGTGATTTGGTCATTCCATGCGAGCTTTCCTTCCTGGACCTGACGGAAGACTTCAGCCATGATTGGCAACTTTATGGTGCTTGCGGTCCTTACGCGCTCATCACCCTTGAGGCTGAAGTCCTTTCCTGTATCAAGATTTTTGGCATAGATCCAAACCTTGCCTTGAAATCCTTCAATCGCTGTACCGATACGCTCGTCAAGTGTTGGCGGAGCAACCTTGACGGACTTTTGGGCCGATACCAACATGAACATTCCGAGGATTAAGAGTGTCGAAACTACCGCTTTCATAAGTTTTCTCCTGGGTCTTAATTAAAACAATTACACGCCTTTCGTGTCCGGGCCCCAGATGTATTTATGGATCTGCATGTTGAGCCTGACTGGCAGACCGCATCTTGAGACCTCTTCCGCAATTTGTCGGCTCGCGGGCGAACCGAAAACCGGAGAGATCAAGATCTCCTTGGTTCGAGAGGCAAGATCGTATTTCGAAATAATTGACTTCGCAAAATCTAAGTCATTCAAATCGTCAACGACAAATTTGACTTCGTCCCGATCAGGATTGAGCCGTTCCAGATTCGGCCAATGGTTTCTTTCCATCTCACCAGAGGCAGGACATTTTACGTCAAGAATCACAGATGCGCGGTGGTCTAGATTCTCAGTCGACACGAACCCTCCGGTCTCAATCAGCACCTCATAATCCTTCTCGATGAGTTGGTGGACGAAATCGAAGCATTCTTTCTGAGCTAATGGCTCCCCGCCTGTGATTTCGACTAGCCGAACTCCGAAGCCATCGAGTCTTGCAAAGATTTCTTCAAAAGACATTCGCTCGCCGCCGGTAAAGGTGTACTCGCTATCACACCACACACAGCGCATCGGACATCCCGTTAGCCGAACAAAGGCACACGGCCGGCCAGCATGCGACGATTCGCCCTGCACACTTAAGAAGATTTCCGTCACTCTCAAGCTACTCATAAGACTAGTCCCCTTTTCATTGGGGGAATTCGAACCTACCCACGGGGATTACACGAACATATACCGCGCCAAGGTGTGGAAATTATACAGTACGCGCAGAATCAGGCTGTCGGAGTAATATTCGGGTTTTCAAGCAGTCAAAGCTATGCGATACAATCGGCGGAAACGGTGAGACTATGCGAAAACAATTGAAAGAATTCATGAAGGCGATGTCTGAGAATTCCGTCGCAGTAATTGCGGCGAATCACGAGCAGACCCGTAGTTACGACACGGAGTTCAAATTCCACCAAGATCCTGATTTCCAATACCTGACAGGCTTTCCCGAACCCGACGCCATTGCCGTTATCGTTCCAGGAGACAAAAAGAATCCGTTCACACTCTTCGTGCGTCCAAGCGATCCGCTTATGGAGACTTGGTTCGGGCGTCGGGCGGGTGTAGAGGGTGCGAAAAAGAAATATGGTGCGTCACGAGCGTTTCCGATAGAGAAATTCGAGGCCGAGTTGCCGAAGCTTCTCAATGGAAAGGATGTTCTGTATTACCGCCTCGGATATGACGGGCGCTTGGATGAAAAAATACTCGCTTATCTTTCTGGTCAGAGATTCAGAAGGCTAAAGACGGCCTATCCACCACACACTATAGTCGACCCAACCCTCATCACGGGGGAAATGAGACTGCACAAATCCAAGGAAGAGTTCGAACTGATGAAAAAGTCCGGGGAGATTGCGGCAGCGGCCCACGTGGCAGCCATGAAGGCATGCAAACCCGGCATGAACGAAGGTCAGATCGAGGC
>CAXRBW010000270.1:0-5231 GCA_964228775.1 Pyrinomonadaceae bacterium
CCGAAGGTCTTCGCACTACTTCTTCACGCCGAATAGCGGCTGGCCGTACTCGACGGGCTGACCGTTCTCGACATAGACGGCGACGATCTCGCCCGAGACCTCCGCCTGAATCTCATTCATCAACTTCATCGCCTCGACGATGCAAACTGTCGTCTCGGGTCCGATCTTCGAACCTTCCTTAACGAAGGGTTCCTTATCGGGTCCCGACGCGCGGTAAAAGGTTCCGACGATGGGTGATGTGATCTTGTGCAGACCGTCATCGGTCGCAGTTTCGGCCGGGGCCGACTCCTCAACCGGAGCAGAGACCGCCTTCGGTGCCGCAACGGCCGGGGCCGCGGGCGCAGAATGAACCACGGGCGCCGATGTGGCGAGTGCCAGGCCGGCAACCTTGCTCAAACGGACACGAATCTTGTCGTTTTCGAATTCGAACTCGGTGAGTCCGTTCTCGGTGCAGAAGTCCGCAATCGTGCGGAGCTCTGCCATATAAGGAAGCTCCTTCCTGCGCTTATCAGACTTGGCCGGTTTTACCGTCGGCTTCGCCTTCCCTGCGCGGGCAGGAGCTTTCGAATTCTTTTTGGTTGACGATGCTTTTTTGGCCATCGGTCACCTCCAGTGAGGCATCACTGCTTGGCAGCGATCTCCCTCGGGTTGTCGACGAGTTCGATCACCGCGAGCTCGGCGTTGTAGCCCTGACGGCGACCGAGCTTGATGATGCGAGTGTATCCACCGTCGCGTTCCTTGTATCTCGCTCCGAGTTCGGAGAAGAGTCTCTGGACTGCCTTGACTCCAGCGGTACGCTCGACCGGCGCTTTCTCGGTGCCCTTCTTGCCGCGGAATCTGCTCTGATCTTCTTTGAAAGTGCTGTTGCCTGCATGGAAGAAGCGTGCTGCCTGCCTGCGGAGATGCACTTCCTGCGCCTTCGCATCGGCACCGGTCAACTTCTGCGCCTTTCTTGCGATGGTGATTACCCTTTCGACGAAGGGTCTCAGCTCTTTCGCTTTCGGAACCGTGGTGATGATGTATTCCTTATCCGCGTTGATGAGCGAGGTCGCAAGGTTGCGGAGGAGCGACATGCGGTGCTCCGAGGTCCTGCCCAATTTGCGGTGTGCTTTTTGATGTCTCATTTCTTTGTCCTGCAAAGAGGCGGCGCGCCAAACGCCCGCCCGAATTTATTCGTCGTCTTCCTCGTCGCCAAAGTCGGTGATGGGGTCTCCGCCGCCCGAACCTGGGATGGGATTGCCTTCCTCATCGAAGTCCATGCCGAAGTCGAGAGCCATACCATGCAACAACGCTTTGATTTCGGTGAGTGACTTCTTTCCGAAGTTCTTCGTGCCGAGCATATCCTTTTCCGATTTCTTGATCAGATCGCGGATGGTGCGGATGTCGGCGTTCTTGAGGCAATTGTATGAACGGACCGAGAGCTCGAGCTCGTCGACCGAACGATCGAGGATGTCGTTACGTACGAGGGGCGCACGTGCGATGTCCTCATATTTGTAATCGTCTTCTTCCTCTTCAAAGTTGATGAAGATCGTCATGTGATCTTTGACGAGCTTCGCGGCGAGGCCGATCGAATCTTCCGGCTTGACCGAACCGTTCGTCCAGACCTCGATCGTCAACTTGTCATACTCGGTGTTCGAACCCATACGGGTCTTCTCAACGTTGTAGTTGACCTTTCGGATCGGAGTGTGAACCGAATCGATTGGGATGTAACCGAGCGAGAGGTCTTCATCGCCGTTGAGCTCGGCCGGGACATAGCCACGACCGCGCTTGAGGCGCATCTCGATTTCAAGGCTGCCACCTTTGCTGACCGTCGCGATGTGAATCGTCTTGTCGAGGATCTCGACATCCGAATCAGCGACGATGTCGGCGCTTGTCACCTCGCCCTCTCCGCTCACGCTGATGGTGAGGGTTTTGTAACCCGCGCCAGCGAGAGTGAAAGGAACTTGCTTGAGGTTGAGGATTACGTCGGTCGCGTCCTCGACGACACCTTTGATCGACGAGAATTCATGCTCAACTCCCTTGATCTTGACTGCCGTAATAGCAGCACCTTCGATCGAAGAGAGGAGTGCGCGGCGGACGGAGTTGCCGATGGTCGTTCCAAATCCGCGCTCGAACGGCTGCGCATAGAACTTCCCGTAGTTATCGGTGAGAGTCTCCTTCTCAACCTCTAACCTCGACGGCATCTGAAAGTCGGTCCAATTATTGTTCGTTGACATAGTCTTATGTTCCCTTTGTTGGAAAAATTCCATACCAGCGAGGGCGTCAGCCCCCGCCGGCGTGTGACTACTTGCTGTAGAGCTCGACGATCAACTGTTCGTTGATGGTTCCGTCGATATCCTCTCTCTTCGGAAGCGCAGCGACGTTTGCGCTGAGTTCCTTGTCGCCCGCAGTGATCCAAGTCGGACGTCCGCGACCGACGGCTGTCTGCCATGCGGCCTCGATGTGGGCGTTCTTGACGCTCTTCTCCTTAACCGTAACGGTGTCGCCGGGCTTCACCTGGAACGAAGGAATGTCGACTTTCTTTCCGTTGACGAAAATATGTCCGTGATTGACGAGCTGACGCGCCTGTCTGCGCGAGGTAGAGAAACCTGCGCGATAGACGACGTTGTCCAAACGGCGTTCGAGAAGGAACAACAGGTTGTCGCCCGTCACGCCTTTCTGGCGAAGGGCCTTCTCGAAGTAATTCCTGAACTGTTTCTCGAGGATGAAGTAAATGCGCTTGACCTTCTGCTTCTCACGCAGCTGTTCGCCGTAACCAGCGAGCATCTTGCGACGAGCACCACCGTGCTGTCCCGGCGGGTTGGTGCCGCGCTTTTCAATCGCGCATGACGACTTGTAGCAGCGGTCGCCCTTGAGAAATAATTTTGCTCCCTCGCGGCGGCAAAGTCTGCACACCGCATCTCTATATCTAGCCATTTATTTTTTTGCCTCCGTCTCCGAACCTGTGCCAAGGCGGCACCGTTCGGAACATCTGAGTTTGATTTAACGGAAAAGTTTACAGAGCCCTTCGGACCCCTTCGTCCTTTCGATAAAAACTTTCAAAAACCAACCGGACCTGGGTCCGGAAGAAACCATCAGACCCTTCTTCTTTTCGGCGGTCTGCATCCGTTGTGCGGGATTGGCGTAGTGTCCCTGATCGAGACGACGCGGATTCCTGCCTGGCTGATAGCCCTGATTGCCGACTCACGGCCGCCACCCGGACCTTTCACTCTGACTTCCGCCTCGCGCATGCCGGCTTCGACCGCCTTGCGGGCGACTTCACTTGCTGCCTGCTGGGCTGCGAACGGCGTTCCTTTACGCGAACCGCGGAAACCCCTCGCACCAGACGAGCACTGAGCGATGAGATTTCCATCTCTGTCAGTGATCGACACCATCGTGTTGTTGAAGGAGGCAGCGATATGAACTATGCCGCTCGGAACATTTTTCCTTTCCTTCTTCTTGGTGAAGGTCTTTTTCTTGACTGTCGTTGTCGACGTTGATGCTGGTTTTGCCATGATGATCTTCTCGTTGCCCATCTGCGCGGAACCGGTCCGAGCGGAGGGCTGTTTTCAACTACTTCTTGCCAGGGGCCTTCTTCTTGGCGATGGCCGCCTTCCTCGGACCCTTGCGGGTGCGAGCATTGGTGCTCGTGCGCTGACCGCGAACCGGAAGGCTCTTGCGGTGACGGAGGCCTCTGTAACAACCGATGTCCATGAGGCGCTTGATATCCATCTGGACGCGCTTGCGGAGGTCGCCCTCGACGTCGCCCTGCGAATCGATGATGGTACGGATGCGCGTCAGATCATCCTCATTGAGGTCCTTGATCTTCGCGTCGGCGCTGATGTTCGCCTCGGTGAGAATCGCGGTTGCGCGCGATTTCCCGATTCCGTAAATGTAAGTAAGGCCGATCTGAACTCTCTTGTTCGGCGGTAAGTCTACTCCTGCTACGCGAGCCATAATTTCTCCAAAAAAATTTCTGAACTATCCCTGTCGCTGTTTGTGCTTGGGGTTGTCACAGATCACGCGCACCACTCCCTTGCGGTGGATGATCTTGCACTTGTCGCAAATCTTCTTTACTGAAGGACGGACTTTCATAAACATTCCCTCGAAACTCTATTTGTAACGATACGTAATCCTGCCTCTGCTGAGGTCGTAAGGGGAGAGTTCGACGAGAACCCTGTCGCCCGGAAGAATCTTGATGAAGTTCTTTCTCATCTTCCCTGAAATATGAGCAAGCACCTGATGCTTGTTCTCCAGTTCGACTTTGAAATGCGCGTTCGGTAACGTCTCGAGAACCGTCGCGGTGACTTCAATCGCTTCCTCTTTGGACATACTTCCTTACTGTCTTTCCGTAGCTATCGGCAAACTATTGATTCTAGTACTTTTCCCCTTTACCGACAAGGCAAAATTGGGCTTTTTACGCCAAAATGGCGCTTTTGGCGGCCTTCTGTTCCCTCGTAAGTGTAAGAATCTCAGGACCTTCGGGGGTTATGGCAATCGTATGCTCGGCATGGGCACTGGCCCTTCCGTCGAGGGTCACGACCGTCCATTTATCCTCCAAAGTGCGTGTTTCTGCGGTCCCGAGGTTGATCATCGGCTCGATGGCAAAGCAGTATCCGGCCCGAATCTTCTCGCGGGTACCGCGTCGGCCGTAGTTCGGTATCTGAGGATCCTCGTGCATTTGGCGGCCGATGCCGTGCCCTGTGTAGTCCCGGACTATCCCGTAACCGAACTTGTCAGCGTGCTCCTGGACCGCCGCGCCAATGTCGCCGACGTTCTTTCCCGGCCAGCATTCGTTGATGCCGCGCTCGAGGCACTCTTCGGTGACCTTGATGAGCTGCTTGAGCTCATCTGAAATTTCTCCGACCGGGACAGTGATTGCGGTGTCACCGACAAAGCCGTCATAGGTCGCTGCCATGTCGAGCGAGATGATGTCGCCCTCTTTGAGTGGTATGTCATTCGAGAACCCGTGGACGATCTGATCATTGACCGAGGCGCAGATCGAAAATGGGAATCCGTGATAGCCGATGAAGGTCGGAATCGCACCTGCATCACGGATCATCTTCTCGGCAGCCTTGTCGAGCTCGAGGGAGGTGATGCCGGGGCGCACCATACCGCGAAGCTGCTCACGCACTCCCGCGATGAGCTCGCCGACGGCGCGCATCTTGTCGAGGTCCTTCGATGATTTGGCGACTATCATTTCTTACTTATCCTAGTTTTGAGACGAGCTTTGTATAAATCTCTTCGACATC
>CAXRBW010000271.1:0-2298 GCA_964228775.1 Pyrinomonadaceae bacterium
AGGATTGCCTGCGTGTTGGATGCGCGGACGAGTCCCCATACGTTCTCGAAGATGATCCTCGCGCCGTCGATCGTGATTACCTCGTTCGTCTTAGAAAAGACTTCTGCAATCTCATCGACTACGGAGAATTTTCTGGATTCCGGACATTCGACACGGAGTTCCGGGGTATTGAAACTTAGAGGGAGGTCTGACAAAAGCTCAGAAAGAGTTTTTTCAGTATTCGAAAGTATCTCTAGTATTCTTGCACCGGCATAGGTTGCATCGTCGAATCCGTAAAATCGATCCGCGAAAAAGATATGACCGCTCATTTCTCCTGCCAATGCCGCCTTGGTCTCCTTCATCTTGGCCTTGATAAGGGAATGACCCGCTTTCCACATCACGGGATTGCCACCTTTGGCGACTATGTCATCAAACAATCGGCTTGAGCACTTAACTTCACCGATGACGGTCGCACCGGGTTGTTCAGACAAAATCTGGCGTGCGTAAAGAACCATCAATTCATCGCCCCATATAATCCGTCCGGTTTCATCGACAACGCCGATTCGGTCTCCGTCACCATCAAAGGCGATCGAGAGGTCTGCTGAGTGTTCGGCAACCGCCCGCACAGAGTCTCGGAGATTATCTTCAACAGTTGGATCCGGATGGTGATTTGGAAAACTTGAGTCGGGCTCGGTGAAGAGTTCGACCACATCGATTCCAAGTTTTTTGTAGACAGGCACTGCTGTCACGCCACCCATTCCGTTCCCACCATCAATCACTGCTTTGATCTTCCGCGGACCCACCTTGACCCTCGAAACGATGTCGGCGATGTAATCTTCCATGACATCAATCGCCTCGCGGCGACCATTCCCTGCTGCAAAAGCGCCTGACACGATACTGGTTTTGATTTCATGTATCTGGGAACCGAATAACGCGTCTTTGCCAACACATATCTTGAATCCATTGTGGTCTGCTGGGTTGTGAGAGCCGGTGATCATGACGCCACCGTCGACCTCTTTGGTGAACACCGTGTGGTAGAGGACCGGTGTCGGCACCATACCAACGAGAACAACATCGCATCCTGTCGAATTCAATTCCGTACTGAGGATTTGGCAGAAGCGCGGCGAACTTTCACGGGCATCGAATCCAACAGCGATACGTTTCGCATTCTTGGATACAAAGTAAGTCCCCAGAGCTTTACCAATCAGAGTGACGACCTCATCGGTAAGCTGCGGTCCGACAACGCCTCTTATGTCGTATTCTCGGAAGATGCTGTGATCCATCGTCTTCCAATCCTAAAGCCTGAAGGCTGAGTGGGCAAAACTTTTGCCGCGACTGCCCGTGACGGCCCCTTCTGCTATACTGTTCATCCTTGCTAAGGCAACAAATACGGTGTCGCGGAGCATCGTAAGCACATCGGAATCCGTATCTAGAATTCGGTATGAAAAGAGCACTCGGTCTAGTCCTTATCCTTCTGTTCGCTTCGTCGGCCTATTCACAGGTGACAGATGACAGCTCCAAGATTTTCGAAGTTCGACTTCCTGTGACGGTTAAAGATAAGAAAAAGGGTCTCGTATCGGGATTTACGAGAGGTGATTTCGCAGTTTTTGAGGATGGTATCCAGCAAGAGGTCACTTTCTTTACAGATCAAAAGACCAATCCACCAATTTATGTCGGCGTGCTCATGGACACCTCCCCCTCGACCGCGGGAAAAATGGAATTTTCAAAACGTGCTGCGAAAGACTTCATCTATGGAGTGACCCGAGTCAGAAAAGACCGCGCAGCGTTCATGACCTTCGACAATGAGGTGACACTCCAGCAGGATTTCACAGATAAGTTAGATTTGCTCGACAAAGCAGTCGACAAAGTGAAAAAGGTGGGCAGTCAGACGGCACTCTATGACGCCATTTGGATGTTCACTGATGAAAAATTGCGCTCGGCTCCGGGTCGCCGGGTCATTGTCATCATCACTGACGGGGATGACACCTTCAGTCGTGCTGACCTGAGGGATGCGATCGACATTGCCCAGAGAACTGAAACGACAATTTTTGCGATCTCAACTAAAGAAGGTTTTCTCGGTTCAGTCCCTGGGGTCGAGGCGGGAACGGTCAGAGACAAAGGTGACAAATACCTCGAAGAGCTATGTGATGAGACTGGCGGAGAGGCTTTTTTCACCGGAGACATGCTCGCCCTAGAAAAAGCATTCAAAAAAATTTCTGACGAGCTAACCTCCCAGTACATCATCACCTATCGTCCGCTCAATCAGGACTACGACGCCAAAAAGCGCAAGATCGAAGTCAAGTTCATCAACAAAGACAA
>CAXRBW010000272.1:0-4410 GCA_964228775.1 Pyrinomonadaceae bacterium
AGCATCGGGATTCTTCGCATTGAAAGAGAATGATGGCGTGACTGTTGAGATCGTGACGGACAGCGAGCGCCCGCAGATGAATGAGGAAGAGGTAAAGAAGATCGCCGCCAACCTCATCAAGGACACCGGTGTGTGGAATGCGGACCTGCAAAAGATTCGCGATGTCATCAGCCAGAACCCTTACGTCGAGAAAGTTTCGGTCTCCAGAATCTTGCCTGACCAGGTCTTCATTTCAATAAAGGAGCGTGCTCGTGTTGCCGTGGTACGGAAGGGTGAAGACCTCTTCTGGGTCGACATCAACGGTTTTGAACTCGGACCTACGCAAAAGAACGTGACTGACCCGAGGATAGTGATTGTCGGATGGGACTCTGCCGCGACCCCGGACCAGAAGAGATCTCGAATTCAAGCGTTCCTCAAAGTCAGCAAGATTTGGAATGAAAACAACCTCATCGACCGAGTAAAGGAGGTCGATCTCTCGAACCTCTCTGACATCGGTGCACTCATTGAGGAAAAATCGCCAATCGATGTCCGCCTCGGCCGGCTCGATCGAGCGGAAAAGCTCGAAGTCGTCGGAATAAGGCTGAGACAGGCGATTGAATTTGCGGCTGTCCACCAAGGGCCGATAAGAAAAATCGTTTTTGTCGGCGATCAGATGTCGTACGAATAAGAATCAGCGGAGCCCGCTATGAGCAACAAAGACATCCAAGCTGTCGGTCTCGACATCGGGACGAATTCGATCCGATGCGTAATCGGTGAACTCGCCGAAGACGGCAGCGGAATGCACATTGTCGGATACGGCAAGTCAGAATCACGTGGCCTCCGTTCGGGCGTCGTCAACAAGACCGATGCCGTCGTCGATTCGATCAAGCGCGCGGTGGGAGAGGCCGAGCGTGTCAGTGGTCGCGAGATTCAGAGTGTCACCGTCAATCTTTCGGGTGAACATCTCAGAGGTGAGAACAAGGCCGGAGTCGTCGCCGTCGCAGGGCCCAACAGAGAAATCTCTGAAGAGGACGTCGACCGCGCCATCGAATCGGCATGCGCCATGTCACTGCCAGCCGGTTGGGAGATAGCGGACCGACTTCCACAGGAATACATAATCGATGGACAGGACGGAATCTCTGAGCCGGTCGGGATGCGCGGTGCGCGACTCGAGAGCCGTGTCCATGTTGTGACGAGCCCGGGGGCGGCGAGACAGAACATCGTGAAGGCGGTCTACAAGGCCGGCCTCGAGATAGACGGAACGGTTCTCGAGCCCCTCGCAGCCGCTGAAAGTGCCCTTTCCGACGATGACAGGGAATACGGATGCGCTTTGATAAACATGGGCGCTGAACTAACTAGCCTGATGATCTTCCAACGCGGTGCGGTTCAGCACACGACGGTTTTCCCTTTCGGTGGAACGCATTTCACAAAGGACATCGCGGTGGGATTACGCGTATCGATCCCTGACGCAGCAATGATCAAACATCGATTCGGCTGTGTCATGAGGAGCCTGCTCAGCGACTCAGAGCTTCAAGAACATATTGCCGTCACTCCGGTCGGAAGAACGGAGACGAAAGAACTCAGCATGGATCTGCTCTGCGCAATAATGGAGCCCCGAGCGATCGAACTTCTTCAGCATGTTGCAGCCGAGGTCGCGAGGACGGGAATGCAGATCTCGAGCGGAGTCATCCTCACAGGCGGCGGTCCTTTGAGCCGAGGCATGGTCGAGATTGCCGAGCAGGTCTTCGATGCTCCGACACGACTAGGCTATGTTGAAACGAGCAGACTCGGGGTCATGGCGGGTGAGATTATGAGTCCCGACTGGGCGGTAGCGTGCGGCCTTGCATCGACCTCGTTCAACTCCAAGATGCGCTCGCTCGGTCATGGCGAAGGGTCTCTCACCGACCGCCTCTCGGGTTGGTTCGAAAATATTCGGTCAAAAATCAGATAAAACCCCATTCTTCACTAGATTTTTAAGCGCAAATCGTTGTATTCTTTCGACCCAAGGGCACAACATATTGTTGATGCCGACGTTCTTTTACCCTTCATTTAAACAGTCCGATTCGCAGTGTTTTCGGACAAACGGAGAATGAGCAACAGCCTAATAAAAATGTTCATAGACGAACCACCAATCACCGGAGCGAAGATCAAAGTGATCGGCGTCGGCGGTGGCGGCGGCAATGCGGTCAATCGAATGATCGAAGCCGGCGTCAAAGGCGTTGAATTCATCGTCGCCAACACCGACTTGCAGGCGCTCAATGATTCGAGCGCGCCAATCAAAATCCAGATCGGAACGAAAATCACACGCGGCCTCGGCGCGGGTTCCGATCCTGAGATTGGACGCGAAGCAGCACTTGAAGATTGTGAAAAAATCATCGATGCCCTCGAGGGCGCCGACATGGTCTTCATCACATCGGGACTCGGTGGAGGAACTGGCACGGGTGCCGCGCCGGTCATCGCTGCACTTGCAAGTGAACTCGGCGCGCTCACCGTTGCAGTTGTTACGAAGCCTTTCGGTATCGAGGGCAGCAAGCGCATGAAACATGCGGAAAAAGGGCTTGCGGAGCTCAGGGGCTGCGTCGACACCGTGATCACTATTCCCAACTCCAAGCTCAAAGAGGCCGAAGAGGGCATCAAGGTCCTTGATGCGTTCAAGCGCGCGGACGAAGTTCTCCTGCAAGCGGTTCAGGGTATCAGCGATTTGATCGTCGTTCCCGGAAAAATCAATGTTGACTTTGCGGACGTCAAAACGGTGATGAAGGAACGTGGTGTTGCTCTGATGGGTGTCGGAGTCGGCAACGGCGAAGGTGCTGCCGTCCAAGCGATGCGTCAGGCACTCGACTCGCGTCTACTCGAAGACAATTCGATCAGCGGCGCAAGCGGCGCGCTCATCAACATCACAATCTCACCCGATACTTCGCTTGATGATATTGAGCGTGCTGTCGCAATGGTCGAAAGTGCAGCGACGGCCGATGCAGACATTATTTTCGGAACTGTAATCGACGAGCTCTCTGAAAGTGAGGTGCGTGTTACGCTGATTGCAACCGGCTTCCAGCAGGGGACCGCAGTGGCGAATCCGATCCTGCAAGGCGTTGAAAATCGTCCGGCTCCAACCCCGGTGAGACCCGCAACGCCTGCGCCCGCGATTGAGGAAGAGGATCTTAATATCCCGACCTTCATCAGAAGACAGGCGGATTAAGGTCGCATCCAGCAGTTCCAGCAGATGACCGGCGCCGAAATGCGCCGGTTTTCATTTAGAATCGGGTTGATACTCAGATGTCTGGCATTCCTAAAATTGCAGTCACGATTGGCGATGCCGCTGGCATCGGCCCCGAGGTCGTGCTCAAAGCGGTGTCGGACCGCTTGCTCCTCGCCGAATGTCTCCCTGTCGTTGTCGGAGACAGCGCAGTATTGAGGAGGACAGCCGAGGTCTGCGGACTTGATTGCAACCTCGAGTCTGTTGCGTCCGAGGAGGAGCTACTTACCATCGGCAAGGGCCCTGTTCTTTTTGATCTTGCAAATATCGGCGATGAGTTTACATTCGGTGTTGAATCGGCAAAATGTGGAAAAGCGGCGGGAGAGTTCATCGAAAAATCGGTGGCTCTTTGGAAGGGCGGCTTCATCGATGCCATTTCGACCGCGCCACTAAGCAAACGGAGTCTCGCCCTCGGCGGATATACATTTCCCGGACATACGGAGTTCCTCGCTGCGCTGACAGGAACGGAGAGGTTCGCGATGAGTTTTTTTGCGGGTGACTTGCGGGTTTTGCTCATGTCGACGCACCTGCCGCTTCGCGACGCTATCGAAAAGGTGACGACTGAATCACTCCTCGACCTTATTCGATTCGCTGATGAACAGATATCAAAACTGATAGGACGCAAAGCCCGCATCGCAGTATCGGGACTGAACCCGCATGCATCCGAGAACGGAATGTTCGGTGAGGAGGAGGCCTCGAGGATGAACCCCGCCATCGAGATGGCAAGGGCCGAGCATATTGAAGTGTCAGGTCCGCACTCGGCCGACACGGTCTTTCTGCGCGGATTCAAGGGTGAATTCGATGCGGTCATCGCCTGCTATCACGACCAGGCGACCATCGCGGTAAAATGTCTCTCGTTCGGTGCCGGTGTAAATGTGACGCTTGGACTGCCGCTCATCAGGACTTCGGTCGATCACGGGACGGCATTCGACATCGCAGGCAAAAACAGCGCAGAGGCTGACAGCATGAAGACCGCAATCAAGCTAGCAGCAAAACTTGCTACCATGAACCAACAAAAGGCGCGGGACGGTCAGCTGTCATGAACAAGATGAACAACAATGACGAGAGCAGAACGAGTCGACCGGTCTTTTCACTTCTCAAGATTCCGAGTGAAGCTACGCCATCACGCACGGTGCACCTTGTCGAGCGAACTCGGCCGAAGGCCGTGACAATCG
>CAXRBW010000273.1:0-2983 GCA_964228775.1 Pyrinomonadaceae bacterium
TCCTTTGGCTAAACCGGGGGATTGTGGGTGACGATACTCACGGACATGTCGATGACTTCTGCAGATTTGTGGACGCGAAGACTGTGGTTCTGGCCCAAGAAACTAATAAATCCGATACCAACCATCTAATACTTGAATAAAATCGTGAACGACTCGAAGGAATGCGCCTTGAGAACGGCAAGAAGATTGAGATTGTCAGACTTCCTATGCCCGAGGCGTTAGTTTTCAGTGGACAAAGGCTGCCTGCGAGTTACGCCAACTTTTACATCTCAAATTCCCAGGTGCTTGTCCCGACCTTCAACGATGTGAAAGACAGGGTTGCCCTTGGAATCCTGGCGGAACTGTTTCCAAAAAGGAAAGTGGTGGGAATCCATGCGGTCGATCTTGTTTGGGGACTCGGCACATTGCATTGCCTAACTCAGCAGGAGCCCAAGTCGGGTCTTAGGGTGTGAAAAGAAATATTCTTATCACCGGCGGTGCAGGTTTTATTGGATCTCATCTTGTTGATGCGCTGCTCTTGAACCCGGATATTTCCGTCTCTGTAATCGACGACTTCAATCCCTATTATCCACCTGAATCTAAACGCCGAAACATCGCTCAGCATCTCTCAAATCCGCAGTTTCGACTTTACGAGACCGACATCACTAACGACGAGTCTCTCAAACAAGTTTTTGAGGAACAATCCTTCGATACGGTGGTCCATCTCGCCGCCCGCGCGGGGGTGCGGCAGTCCCTGATTGAGCCTGCCGCTTATGCGCGGACCAATATCGAGGGCACGATTAATTTGCTTGAATGTGTCCGAGAGAAAAAGATACCCAAATTCATCTTCGGATCTTCCTCTAGTGTCTATGGGCAGGGCGCCCCAACCCCTTTCAGCGAAGCCGAAGCGAACGTTGGAAAAATTCTCTCACCATATGCTGCAACCAAAGTCGCCGGCGAGGCGATCTGCAGGGTGTTTGCCGAGACTTACGGCATCAACACCATCTGCTTGAGGTTCTTCACAGTGTACGGTCCCCGTCAGCGGCCGGATCTTGCGATTCACAAGTTCGCCGCGCTTATTAATTCTGGGCAGCGAATCCCAGTCTTCGGCGACGGCTCTTCGTTCCGCGACTACACATACGTAAGTGATATCGTCGATGGAATCTGCGCCGCCATGGATTATGAGAGTAGAGGTTTTGAAGTAATCAATCTCGGCACCTCGCATACCATCACGCTTTCTGAACTCATTCGGTTGATTGGTGAAGGAATGGAAAAGGAGATCCGTGTTGAGCAGCTACCTATGCAGCCCGGAGACCTTTCAGCAACCTTCGCAGACATTTCCAAGGCCAAACAACTGCTCGGTTACTCACCAAAGGTCCCCCTACAGGAAGGCATTTCAAAATTTATTGATTGGTTTGAGACAGGGTCTGTTGCGAGCTGAAGGAAAAGGGAACAATCAGCTGGTAGCTGGAGCCGCCGCGTCGTTCGACCCAGCATTGGCTTCGAGGTCCTGCTTGATTGCATCGAGGATACCGTTGATGAATTGGGTGGCCTCAAATGTGGAGAATCGTCTGGCTATTTCGAGTGCCTCGTTAATGACTACCGTGTGCGGTGTGTCCTCGTGAAGGAATTCATAAACTGCCAGGCGCAGTATGTTTCTGTCGACCCCGGCCATTCGTTCGACTCTCCAATTATCAGCCCGCGTCGTGATGCGTGCATCGACCTCTTTCAGATTCTCGAGTGTACCGAGTGCAAGACGACTTCCAAATTGGCGAGACGGATCTAATTCATCAATCAACTTTTCGACCGCAGGCAGGCAGATGTCGACGAGTGTCTTGATGCTATCCGCCGCCTCCGAGATTATCTCCGAGAGCCGTTCGGCATCTGTCCGCCCTCCGCTCGTAGGTCCAGATACATGCTCACGAATTGGTTCAAGCGCGACCTTGAATTCAGACTGTAGACGCTCGATGGAATCCCTGATATTCAGCTCCCTTGGGAGCTCATCGGCGACGAATTTCTTGATGTAAGCGCTGTAGGTGCTTTGGATTTGTTCGACCAGGGCAAGAATCTCTTTCCCCTCACGATGGAAGGAAGTTATGGCTCCGACGGATTGAATTTTTCTGCAGAGATTTCGGATTTCGGCAACAGCGACAGTCGTTTTATCCAATTGGTCAACGAAGCCTTCGACTGTTTTATTGGCACCTTGATGAAGTTCATCGAAGCCGAACTCGCCCCAATAATCACGGACGAGATCTTTTGGCGGAACAGTGACGAGGTCTGCTGCAAAAAGTATCTGCAGCGCACATTCCCTTGCTTTTCGACGAGTTCCGCCCATTTCAAGTACCTGTGTTCGAGTATAGGTCACACATCGGATAAATCAAAGATTTTCTGATGGAGTCTCGGCGATTCCCGTTTCCGAGAAGATTAACCGATGAAGTCCGCGTGCGATTACGAGGGTCACACCGATTGCAGTCCAAAAAAGCGTTCTGCCTTTTCTGATTATCGCGAGAGTGGCCCCAACTCCAGCAGCAAGAGCCAGCTTGTCGGCCAAAAGTTCAGCACCGGCTTCATCGACGCCTACGCTGAACGGAATCATTTTGAAAAGAATGATGACCCCGCGATTTACCGATTCGAACAGGAATGCATTGATGAAACCTGGAGGTGATTGCAGCAGGCGACTGAGGATGTACCAAACCTCAATGATGCCGAAAGTGTGGAAGATTACCTGACAGAGCATCAGTGAGGGTATGCGTCGATAGTGATTTCGATAGAAGTCAAAAAAGAGGTTCTCGAACAGACGGATCTTGAATTTACTCCGCTCCATGAGCCCGACCATGATCCCACGTCGCTGAAGCATCTCAGCCAGACCACTGATCAGATGCCACTGTCTGACGATGATGGTGATAATGAATGTGATGAGCAGAAGGTTGAACGCTAAAAGTATATCCAACGCGATGACCCAAGGTTCGGCCATGGTGAACATCCGAAGAATCAAGAGTGCTCC
>CAXRBW010000274.1:0-14732 GCA_964228775.1 Pyrinomonadaceae bacterium
AGGATTCGCTTGGGTGATCCCGCGAATCAGAATGCGGTGCTCGACTTGGTCGAGGGCCTAAATCTCCATACCGTCTGCCAAGAGGCAAAATGTCCAAATATATTCGAATGTTGGACCGATAGAACAGCGACCTTCATGCTCGGCGGCGACACCTGCACTCGTCATTGCGGTTTTTGTGCAGTCAATAAGGGTAAGCCAATGGATCTTGATCCGATGGAGCCTTCAAATGTTGCGAAGGCGGTACAGCATTTGAACCTTGCACATGCAGTCATCACGTCTGTAAACCGCGATGATCTTCCCGATGGTGGTTCCATGCATTGGGCCGAAACGATAAGAAAGGTTCGTGAAGTGAATCCTGATTGCAAAGTCGAAGTCCTGATTCCAGATTTTCAAGGAGACGAATCGGCACTCAACAACGTGCTTGATGCTCGGCCTGATGTTTTAAATCACAACACCGAGACAATAGCGCGACTATATCGTCGCGTACGCCCCGACGCGAAATACGATCAGACTTTGGAACTGTTGGATCGCTCAGCAAAATTCCGAGACTCATATTTCCCGCAAATGCGCACCAAGAGTGGAATTATGGCGGGTCTTGGTGAGGAATTCGACGAAGTCGTGGACCTCATGAAAGATCTTCGCAAAGTCTCTTGTGACATCATGACTATCGGGCAGTACCTGCAGCCTTATGAGAAGCGTCTCCCCGTGGAGCGATATGTTACACCAGAGGAATTCGCCGAGTGGAAAAGAATCGGCCTAGATCTTGGTTTCAAGCATGTCGAATCGTCACCACTAACCCGCAGTTCTTATCATGCCCGACAGCAGACGGAAAGTAGCGAGAGTTGACCATTACGTTGTGAAGCAGAAGCTCGGCACTTAAAAAGTTGTCGGCAGAAGACCTGAGGTCTTGCCAGTGACAGATGACAGGAATTTTGGCATTTATCACTTCAGTACGAGTCTCATAGAAAGTATGCTTATCAACACGCCCCGCCTGATTCTTCGTGAAATGGATTCTGCTCTTGATTCAGAATTCATCAACCAACTCCTAAATTCCGCAGGTTTCCTAAAGTACATAGGGGACCGTGGAGTTAGGACGCAGACAGAGGCTGCAGAATTTATCACACACCGGTGTCAGCAGAGCTATAAAGTCAACGGTTTCGGTCTTTATACAGTCACCCTCAAAACCGAGTCGGTCGGTGAAAAAACTTTATTACCAATCGGCATCTGCGGATTTGTAAAACGTGAAACTCTTGAACTTCCAGACTTGGGCTTCGCACTCTTACCTCAATTCGAAGGGAATGGATATGCGTTTGAAGCCGCGGAACATTGTCTGAAATATGGCGCTGAAACTCTTGGATTAAAAGAAGTGTATGCCGTTGCCGCGCCCGAAAACTCAAAGTCCCACAAACTACTTGGAAGGCTCGGATTTAGTAAAAAGAGAACCATTCCGGATCCCAATCAAGATGGAACGCTGACACTGTTTCATCTAACCGTAAATGCTATTTGAGGTCAAAGGGTTATATGGAAGAAACATTGGAACAGTTTGGAAAGAGAATACAGAGGTGTTACGGCTGCTTCATCGCCTTTCATCTTAAGGATATGTATCTCGGTGAGGACGTCACATTCTTCTGTAAGCATTGCAAAACTGAAGAGATGTTTCATTTCGATGAGTTCTCAAAGTTGATGGACCCAAGCAAGCTTCGTGAGGCGGGCGAATAAGTCACAGATTTCAGTGACGAACTTTCAGCGATGGCCAGACAGCACAATCTATCAGAGCAGCGAATAACCCTTACGGAGTTAGCCAAAAGACTCAGACGGCTTTCAACTGAGGAACGCCGTGCCGCCATTGAGATCAGCACCTCTCTTGCCGGTGTATCGCTTAAAACTGCAAAGGAGTTTGTTGAAGTTGTTCCGAGTGCACTGAAAATACTCAGCCCTTCTGACCTCCGTTCGTGGGGTGAATTCGGCCGCCGGCTGTCGATGGTGAACTCTGATCTCGGCGCTCGCTTCTTCAGTGCAGGTGTCGATGATTTTCACTCAGTTCCTGAGCCGTCACGAGAAACGGTCTTTTCACTACTGACCCGCCAACTCGTCCTTTCAAGTGCGGTCGCCCTTGAATGTTTTCGGTTAATTCCACGTCTCGCGGTCCATTTCGAAAATGAAGCTGTGTTTGAATCAGTTATAACGCTGGCTTCCGAGATTGCTACTCGCTCAGCAAAACACAGTGCGGAGTTTCTGCGAAATTCGTTTGAAGTTGCAGACTCGCTTAGGAAACATGTCACTGTGAATCCTGCATCAGATGAAATATCCGTTGAGATACTTTCATTGGCAAAAGAGTTCGCCGCAAGAACTGGCGGCATGACAGCAGACCTGTGGAAGCTTATTCCTGAAACAATCGATGGTCTCGATACGCCTAGTATCGAGATTCTTTGTCGTCGGGCGAAGGAATATCTGGATATGGGGGGAACGGTAACCCTTCATTTCCTAACCTCTGGCGCCGAGATTATGAGGCGCGCGCCTCGACTATTCAGTTCTTGGAATCACATTGTAAGAACACTCGGTGCCTCTAGTAACTCGACCTTGACATCGTTCTTACGCTATACACCGCGTCTCCTCGGCGGTCTTCAAAATACAGACAAAGGAGACTCAAATGCATTAGACAGGGTAATAGACCTCATTGGCGAAATCGCCGAAGTCGATCCCGATAGTGCGCTCGCGGCATTTCAGGCAACCTCGAAAGCACTTCGTCGCACCTCGCTATCTCAGTACGAGGATTGGATCAGAAAGGGACTTCCTAAAATCAAGGAAATGTCGCCCAAAGCAAGACGAAGCTACTTTGCTCTTGAGACGCGTGATTCCAATGTTGCATTGAACAGCGGCGCAACAGGTCTCAGCTTGGATCGTATTCAAAACATCCTTCGCATCTACATTGAAGGTCTGACGGGTCGTGAAATTGAAATCTTTCCATTGACCGCTGTACCACAGGAGGGGAGGATTGGTGACGGAAAAAAAATATATCTGCCGACCATTGTCGACGAATTTGACGGCGACCACGAGAACTTCAGACTTTTTAAAGTACTTGCAGCTTACGGAGCCGGCCAAATTGAATTTGGGACATTTGAAAAAGACACACCCGAATTAGTAGAAACTTTTAAAGCATTAAATAGTTTGTATTCCGCCTCTGCCGAGCAGCGTGATGCGTTTTCATTGGCGGGTTACATTGAAGATCTATCCACGGGAAAAGATGCTCGTGTCCCTGACGGAACAAGCATTTCCGACCTAGCCCACCCGACCATACCCAAGGTGCTCGATTATTCAGCCATCCTCCACTGTTTCCCTGACCGCCGCCTCGCAAGCCGAGTGTTCACTACCATGGAAAACGCCCGCATCGATGCTGCTTTGCGAAGAATGTACAGAGGCTTGCGCAGAGACATGGATATGATGAGAGAACTCTTAAAACGTCGCCGTCCAAACATCTTCGACATTCCGATGAACCAGGTGCCCTCGGAGCTACTATTCCAGATAACACTATGCGGAGGTGCTAGTGATGATGCTCGAAGGTTTTATGGACAGGTAGTTTCAGAGATTGAAGCCGTCGTTTCCGAGTACCTAACCAACCCAATCTCAACAGTCGCCGACAGTTTGATGGCGACGAGTAGGGTCTACACTTTGTTTCTTAATGTCACACCCGCAGAGAAGTCCGATCAAGATATCGAAGACGATAGCCCTCAATCTGAACTTGATTCTCAAGAAAGCTTTTCCCACGAGAGCGCCCTCGAGGCAGAAACGCGCCCTGATAAGCGACTCAGGGAAAAGCAGGATGTAAGAGAACTTTTCAGTGCATGGAATCTGTCGGAAGAAGATAAAAGAGAGGAAGCAGATGTGCGCGCCTCCGATGGATGGGGAGATGACGAAGTGCCCGAACAGTCACTCGAGGCTGGAGAGACGGCATTCGCTTACGACGAATGGGACCGGGAAATAAGCGATTATCGGGTTGGCTGGAGTCGTGTTATCGAGAAGAAGGTAAAAAAGGGCGACCGAGGATTCGTTGAGATCACCCGTTCGCGCTATCGCGGAACAATCTCCCAAATAAGAAGGCAGTTCCAGCTTTTAAAGCCAGAGAATCTCACGAAAACAAATCGCGAGCTTGACGGAGAAGATTACGACCTTAATGCACTTGTTGAATTTGTGGTGGACCGTAAGTCAGATGGTAGGCAGTCTGAGAACATTTACAGCAAGAAGTTACGCAAGTCCCGAGATGTGGCCGTATCTCTACTGCTCGATCAATCCTCTTCAACAGCCAGGACGATCACGCGTAATCCACTACAACCCTACACTCATCCAGGACGTAGGATTATTGAAATCGAAAAGGAAGGACTAGTCCTGATGAGCGAAGCCCTCGAGGCCGTTGGAGATATTTACTCAATTGCCGGCTTCACGTCTGAAGGCCGTCGAAATGTAAAATATTTCTTAGTAAAAGATTTCACTGAAAAATATTCTGAAGAAGTGGAGCGTCGTATCGGCGGTCTTTCATTTCAAAACAACACTCGTCTTGGTGCGGCGATCCGACATGCAGCTAAGAAGTTGTTAGAACAGGAATCAAAGACCAAACTCCTGATAATTCTCACTGACGGTAGACCTTATGATCATGATTACGGTGATGCACGATATGCCAGAGATGATGTTCGAGAAGCGTTGAATGAGGCGAAAACACTTGGCGTGACGCCGTTCTGCATCACGATTGATAAGGAGTCCGAGTCTGAACTGAAAGATTTATACGGTGATGTCGGGTACACGATAATTGATGATGTACTCACTCTCCCTGAGAGAATGCCTGCAATCTATAAACGTTTAACCAGTTAACCGGTCTCCGTTTCAGGGTTCCTTGGGACGTACTATCTCCACTGAACAGTTCGCTCTCGATGCAACTGCCGCCGACACACTCCCCAAAAGCCAACGTCCTAATTTACTTTTACGGCTTGTAGCCCCGATAAAAATGCAGTCGGCAGCCCATGCATCGGCTTCACGAACAATTTCCCGTTTCGGATTACCGTCGACCACGACGTAATCAGAGGCGGGTCCGTGAGCGGTGATTGATCTTGAAACTGTTTCAGCGGTGGCGGTGATCCGATCTGAATCAATTTTTAGAGTACTGCGAATGTCTGTGTTGTCGGTGACGACTATGACCCGCGCTTCCGACCCCATCGGCCATACCCTTGTCGATACCTGCCGCACCGCTTCGTCGGCACCAATAGAACCGTCATATGGTATGAGAATTTTGGGTGGAGAGCTCTCGACCCCGACCCTGCCTCGGCAAATGCGGACCGAGCAATCAGCTTCAGTAGCAATCTTTTGAGCAACGCTTCCAATCAGTATTCGGTCGATTCCACTGACACCTTTAGCACCGAGAAGGATCAAATCGGGCTTGAAGTCACCGGCCTCCAAGAGAATCTCCCACGCTGGTGAGCCATAGGTCGCACTAGCAGTGACAGTCCAGTTGG
Source organism: Pyrinomonadaceae bacterium (assembly GCA_964228775.1). Taxonomy (GTDB): domain Bacteria; phylum Acidobacteriota; class Blastocatellia; order Pyrinomonadales; family Pyrinomonadaceae; genus CAXRBW01. The sequence goes on from CAXRBW010000274.1 coordinate 5,502, forward strand.
AAAACCGTGATTGTATGCTGTCTCTTGCCCTGTTTGAACGGGCCTTCGCCTCATCAAATTCTCTGAGATTGGTGGTGAAGTGCTCAAGTAATCTCTTGTTCATGTATACGTTTGGGTCGCCATGCTCTGGAGGTAACCAGACCTCAGCGACACTGATTACCCGTACTTCCACATTAGTTTCCGGAAGTCCGCAGTAGCCTAAGTCATCCAAGATGGCTTCGGATTCTCTTGAGCCGTCAAATGCGACCAGAAGTTTAAAGTCATTTTTCATGTATTGAACCCGTTCATAATTTCGGACGGACATTCGATAAGACAACTTCTAAGCCAAAGCGAGTGCTGATGTGGAAACAACAGTCATGAATTGAAGTTAAAAACGCCCGAACTGTTAGCCAGTAAAAACAAGCAGGTCTTTAAGTTCAATAAAGATTCTTAATGAAGATAGGCGGGGTATGCTTCTAGTGAACTTGTTCTTATCGAGAAAGGGCAAGCCAGGTTTTCAGACAGTCATCTGCTCCGTCTGATGTGTTTGATCATTTTTATGAGCGAGAACGGAATGAGGAGTCTTAGAAAATATGCAGCGAGTGATTGGGCATTGCGCCTACCAGAGAGATTAGTGAATCCAATTTTCATTGCGAGAGATTTCTGACCGCTCTGAAGGAAGACTCTCGCGAATCTAAACCTTGCTCTCCTCCTGAATGTCTCTGCCCAATCCGCAGAAAGCAATCCTTCCTTTTCGACCCGGTCGATACTCGATTCAATCTCATTCATCATCATCACCGAGTTGTCACTGGTATTCCTTCCATGCCGCCGCCAAGCAGACCTCACCGCTGGATCAAATGCGAATGGCCCTTTCCGTGCCAGCCGTAGATACATCTCAAAATCCTCGAGCCTTGAAACCTCGTTCCAAGTGATTCCGCTGAGGCTGTGTCTTCGATACACCACAGAGGAACTTACAGGTGAGTTTCCGTAAGAAAGCATCTCCATTGGATTGCCGTCGATGAAGAATCCCCAATCATCCTCAAAAGCACTAGAACATTCCGTGATTTGATTGTCGGCATCTAGAACATCGGAATGTCCGAATGCGAGTACCGCATCAGATCTACTCTCAAGGACCATCAACCGTTGTTCAAGAAAATCCGGATACCAAAGATCGTCGGAGCCTAGATAAGCAAAATAGTCACCGTCGCTCTTTGAAAAACCTTCATTCAGTGTTTTGCTAAGTCCCCGGTTTTCCCGTGCTATGAATTCAGAATCAAATTTAAGATTGTTCAAACATCGCTCGATAATCTCGACTGAGCCATCTGTAGAGCCATCGTCGATGACAAGTAGTCGGGTTGGAAGGACGCTCTGATTAGCTACAGATTCGATGCATCGCTCGATATAGCGATGGTGATTGTAAGACGGGATAAGGACGAAGACCTTTTTCTTTGAAGGATTAGTTTCCATCACTGAATGCAAACAATATAATAGACCATTGCTTGATTCCGAGGCTGAAAGCGCCAACTGAGCCACCACTCGCATGAAGGTCCTTCACATATTAGATTCACTCAATCGCGGCGGCGCCGAGGTACTGTTGCTCGACATTTGCCGTGCCTCGAAGCGTTCCGGGCTGGATCTCCATTTCATGGCAACGGGCGGAGGGACCCTCGAAGAGGATTTCAAATGTTCGGGTGTCGAGTATTTCAGACTACAACGACAACTTCCATTCGATCCACGACTCGCCGCTCAGATGCGCACCATTATCAAAAAAGAAAAATACGACATAATTCATAATTATCAGGCGGTCGCAGGTCTCCACACATACTTTGCCGCCATGGGGCTTCCAGCGAAACAAATACTCTCTTATCAAGGATTCTTTGGAGATGTGAAGAATCGTTTGGTGACGAGATTTCTCGCTCCTCGAATGGCGATGAACATTTCCTGTTCGAACGGTCTTCTACAGTGGCTCGCAATGGAGGAGAAAATTGACACCGAAGAGTTCGCTGTTGTTCCAAACGCTGCTGACCGTGAGCGCCTTATACCAACTGGCAAGAACCTTCGAGAAGAACTAGGTCTTTCAGCTGATACGGTGATTTTCGGTATGATGGCGCATTTTTACACCGACCCGAGAAAAGATCACCGAACGGTCTGCCATGCGTTCGCGCAGGTGTCGCAGCATATCCCCGACTCTTGCCTTGTTCTTGCCGGTAGAACCGAACCTGGGGCTGAGGCAAAGATGGAAGAATGTGTGGAAATCTGTCGTGAAGCGGGGATATTGGATCAAGTCTATTTCCTCGGTTTCAGACAAGACGCGGCCGACATTGCAACACTTTTTGATGTCCACGTTCTGTCATCCCTGCATGAAGGATTTCCTGTCGCTTTGGTTGAGGCAATGTTGTTGGGAAAGGCCTGCGTTCTTTCTGACATTCCGCCCCATATCGAGGCTTCTGTAGGTGGTAAATACGCCGAACTATTTACTACTGGTAATGCTGAACAGCTGGCTGAAAAAATGCTGTTCCTAGGTTCGGATTCTTCCAAGCGGCAGTCGCTTGGTGAGGCAGCGTATAAGTACGCCACTGACAACCTAAGCATTGAAGCCCATATTGAATCACTCAAAAACATATATCGCAGCGTGTCTGAATGAATCGACTAGGTTTGAAAATTCTGTTTGGAGTCGCCGCGCCAACTGCGCGTGGCGGTATCAACGCTTGCGAGCCACCATTCATCGCTGCACTTAGATCACTCGGCGTCGAATGTATTGAGGAACAGTATCTTTTTGACAATGATTCATCAACGTCACTTTTTCAGAGAATCAAACAGGTCGTCAAAGCGACACGGAAATTAAAGCGAATTACCGAACACCAGCAGATAGATCTGATTCATCTCAATTCGTCTTTTGAAGTCCGGTCAATCCTTCGTGATAGCTTCTGTGTCTTATTCCTCGGGCATTCAAAAAAGATCTTTTTGAAGTTTCACGGCTCTGAACCCTACATCCTGAAAAATCGTAATTATGTGATAAGGATTCTGGCGAGATTGCTGATCAAGAGGTGTGCGGCAATCGGAGTACTTTCATCGGAAGAAAAAAAAGAGTTTATTGCCCTCGGAGTCCCCGAAACGAAAATCAGAATAATAAAAAACTCGGTTGTAGCACCGAGTGTATTTGAGCAGACAGTCCGCACGGAAGGTACAGCCCGTCTTCTGTTCGTCTCTCGTCTCGTGCCAACCAAAGGCTTGGACGACGCAATACGTACTTTAAAAATTCTTCGCGGTATGGAAATACATGCCCACCTTGATGTGTTAGGGGATGGAGAATCGAAATCAGCCGCAGAAGACCTCGCTAAGGAGCTTGGTGTTGAAAACCAAGTCACTTTTCATGGACATGTTTCCGAATCCGAAGTTGCGAGATTCTACACAAAAGTAGATCTTCTATTTTTTCCTACAAAGCACGCCGAGGGATTTCCAATGGTAATATTCACTGCGCTTTCCTACGGCCTACCAATAATTACGACAAAAATACGGGCGATGGCAGATTATCTAGTTGATGTTAGCCAAGCAATCTTCGTTTCTTCAAACGATCCAAACGACTGCGCTGCAAAAATATCTTCTCTGCTTCGGAATCCGACCTTGATGCAACAGATGAGCGAGAATGCCAAGAAGCTTGCCGAACACTTTTATCCTGAGCGCATAGCTAGTGAGTACATTGACACATACAAAGAGCTACTCGGCAGAGACAGGGACTAAGCCGCTGCAGACTACATTTCCCGACCCGCGAAATCATAAATTTGCGGATTGGCTTGAATTTGACGGTTATTACTATCCTGCGAAAGACATAATTACGCTCGGTGATGCACTTTCAGTATCTAACCTTAAGGAGGCTTATCTGAAAGGCGTTTTTCCTTGGCACATCGACGGACTGCCTCTTCCGTGGTTTTGCCCAGAGATGCGTGCGATACTGCAATTCTCCTCCTTACATATTCCAGCCAGCTTGAAAAAGCTCCGAAAGAACAACAAGATGACCTTCACGCTGGACCGAGATTTCCATACTGTCATTCGCCAATGTGCCGACTCTGAACGTCCCGCACAGGACGGTACTTGGATTACTGAGGAATTTATCGCGGCATATCTCGAGCTCCACCAAGAAGGTCTCGCTCATAGTGTTGAGGTGTGGGACGAAAGGGGTAATCTAGTGGGTGGTCTTTACGGTGTAGATGCCGGTGGTGTCTTCTGCGGAGAAAGCATGTTTTTTCTTAGGCCAAATGCTTCCAAGCTCGCATTGATGTTTCTGGTCGATCATCTTGTTTCCCGCGGCAGCCAATGGATGGATATCCAGGTTATGACTCCCCATATGGAGAAACTCGGAGCAATAGAAATTCACAGAGATGAGTTTCTATCCAAGTTATCTGACACACAAAGACAGTCACTAATTCTATTCGAATAAAAATTATGGGTAAGGTCCTTCTATACGGTGCAAACGGCTATACAGGTGAGTTGATAACAAGACTTTCCAAAGGTTCATCATTGGAATTGATTCTCGCCGGCAGAAGTGAGGATAAAATCAAGCCTCTCGCTGAGAAACACAATCTTGAATATCGAGTTTTCTCGCTCGCAGACTCAGAACGTCTCGACCGTGTACTAAATGAGGTTGATTTGGTACTTCATTGTGCAGGTCCCTTCTCTCTTACCTCGAGACAGATGGTGGAGGCCTGCTTCAGGACCCGTAAGCATTATTTGGACATCACTGGTGAAATTGCCGTCTTTGAGACCATGGCACATTTAGATCAGCGGGCCAAAGATGCTGGGATCATGGTGATGCCCGGTGTAGGTATGGATGTAGTTCCGTCTGACTGCCTGGCGAAACATCTAAGTGAAAATCTTCCTTCTGCCACCAACCTCACACTCGCGTTTTATGGTCTAGGTCGGCTCTCTCACGGCACACAATCGACAATGATGATGAATGCGGGAAGTGGAGGAGCTGTCAGATCAAATGGACGGATCACCAGAGTTCCAGCCGCATTCAAAACAATGGAAATAGATTTTGGCGAACAGCAAAAGCTCGGTGTCACGATTCCATGGGGAGATGTATCGACGGCTTTTTATACGACAGGAATTCCGAACATAGAGGTTTTCACCATAGTGCCCGCTGATACCATTCGTCTTATGAAGTTCAGTCGGTATCTCGGATGGTTCATTGCTTCAAAACCGATTCAACAGTTTATCCAACCGCGGATACCTCCCGGTGGACCCTCAGATTCCGAAAGAGAGAAAGGCAGAGTTTACATGTGGGGAAAGGTCTCTGACGCTGAAGGAAATTCATATGAGGCGCGTCAGAAAGGACCTGAGGGATATACCTTGACGGCGCTAACAGCAATCAATATTGCTGAAAAAGTTTTGAAGGGACATTTTAAATCCGGCTTCCAGACTCCCGCGGGTTGCTACGGCGCCGACCTGATACTTGAAATTGAAGGTGTAACACGTTGGTAACACAAGAGTTTTATTTCTTAGATGCGAATCAATCCTCAGAGTCTTATACTAAAAGATATGGATAGACGCGATTTTCTTACTACATCTACGGCCGCAGGAACATTTTTACTTTTCAACGGTATGACGAATCGTGCCAGTGCTTTCGTCGAGACTGGAAGCCGAGATGCACTCAAGACCGTCGGCTATGGTCCTTTGTTTCCCGTTGCATCAAAAAACACGGGCGAGACACTTCTCTCACTTCCAAAAGGATTTGAATATACCGCAATTGGCAAAGTTGGAAAGACCATGTCCGATGGCCGTCCGACACCCTCAGCCCATGATGGAATGGCGACGTTCCTAGTAGGAAAAGAACTCAGAGTTGTAAGAAACCACGAGGTTGGCGGAACAAGACTTCCGGTCGCAGGTTCGGGCATCGGGTCTTCCAATCACTATGATGAAGGCGCCGGTGGAGGTACAACCACCTTGGTAATCGATCCTAAAACAAGGCAGATCGTCAAAGATTTTGTCAGTCTCAGTGGCACATTAATCAATTGCGCTGGCGGACCAACCCCTTGGGGCAGTTGGATTTCATGTGAAGAGACGACGTTGGGCCAAACAGTTCGAACCGACGCAAAAGGAAAGAAGAGTGGAGGCTACTCGAAACCTCATGGTTATTGCTTTGAAGTACCGGCCTCGGCAAACACCAATCTTCCACCAGTGCCATTGAAAGCAATGGGACGTTTCACCCACGAAGCTATCTCGGTTGATCCGCTCTCAGGCGTTGTGTACCTAACCGAAGATTACGGCCCCTGCGGTTTCTACCGATTCTTGCCGAATCGCTCAAAAAGATTTGCGGATGGCGGCGTCCTGCAAATGCTGAAGATAAAATCGAAAGACAACTACGACACAAGGAAAAATCAGAAGGTCGGTGAGGCTATTGAGGCCGAATGGGTCACCATTACCCGTCCTGATCCCGAAGAGGCCGATGTCGATCCGTCAGCAGTCTTCAAAGAAGGTGCATCAAAGGGCGGCGCTACATTCTCAAGACTTGAGGGCTGCACCATTGACCAAAAAGGTCGGGCATATTTTGATTCAACCAACGGCGGTAACAATGGTGGAGGACAGATTTGGGTTTATGAGCCGATTAACAGGGATTCGGGGAGATTGATACTAGCTTACGAGTCGCCTGACAGATCATCTCTCGATATGCCCGACAACATTTGTTTCCATCCAAAGTCTGCAAATCTGTTCATCTGTGAAGACAGTGACTATGTGGACGACGGCGGCACTTCTGAGAACTACGTAAGGATTCTTACTCCAGAAGGGAAGATTTCAAACTTTGCTTGCAACATCGCCCCTAACTTCACAAAATCAGAATTTGCTGGCTCAAGATTTTCGCCCGATGGTCAGACACTTTTCGTCAATCTTCAATCAATGGGCGTCACATGTGCGATTTGGGGTCCCTGGTCTTCATTCAAAGCTTGAATAGGCCATAAATAAGTAAAAGCCGTGCGATTCGATTCGCACGGCTTTTCATTTTGTTTAAGACCTTTAGGCCGCGGTTTCAAACAGAGCGAGGATTTGCTTCCCTTCGTTTGATCTCGGATCGATTGTACGAAGATGTTTCTGTCCCTGCATCTCCCAAATCGCCGTCACCGAACCATCCTTTTCGACCGCTTGATAGGAAATCGGTTCATTGCTTGGCGCGGGTTTTGTTTCGACAGTCTCAGTAGGCTGATTTTCATTCTCTGACATCACTAGTTACTCCTTGATTTGATACTCTGGTTGCCGCGAAATAAGGATTCTATCCAACGGCTGTTCAATAGACAAGGAAATGCGGTCAATTACACCGCGTTTCCGAATCACGGATCTTAAAGCCCCGCACCATGACATTTTTTGAATTTGCGTCCCGATCCACAATCACAGGGATCGTTAGGCTTTTGTTTCGGGGTTTCTCGATGAAATGGCTTCGCCCTCGCCGCCTCTTCACCTGCGGCGCTTGCGCCTGCCATTGCACCTGTGAAGGCCATGCCCGATGCCTGTTTGGCCGCGCGCTGACGTTCAAGACGTTCCAAGCGCTCCATTTCCGCCTGTTCATCGCGAACAACTATCTCTAAGTGGAAAAGAGATCTGACCGTCTGGGTGTCGATACGGTCAAGCATATTCTGGAACATATCAAAGCTCTGCTTTTTGTACTCGACTAACGGATCTTTCTGGCCATATCCCACTAAACCAATGCCTTGCTTGAGGTGATCGATAGAGAGCAGGTGATCCTTCCACTGAGTATCTATGATATTGAGCATGATATACCGCTCATAAGCCCTCAGTGACTCTGCGCCAGTCAGTTTTTCCTTGCCTTCGTAATTCGATGTCGCCTTTCGCCAAACGGCTTCTTCAATCTCATGGGGATTCATCGATTTGAAATCAACCCCTGCGTCTCCTGCCGGATCGACCGCATAGATGCTTTCAATCTCCGCCCCATAGGTATCAATCTCCCATTGGTCACGTCCGACGGTCGGATTCAATAGACTATTCGTCAGATCGTGAAGAAGATCGCGCGCAACGCCCTGGTCACCGAGAAGATATTCCCTGTGCTCGGGCTCGAACATAAGATCTTTACGAAGTTTATAAATCGTCTCACGCTGTCTGTTCATGACATCGTCGTACTTAAGAACATGTTTGCGCGTCTCGAAGTTTCTGCCTTCAACAGCTCTTTGGGCTCGTTCAATCTGCTTGGAAACCGTTCGTGATTCGATCGCCACGCCATTTTCCATACCGAGCCATTGCATCATTGATCGGACCTTGTCTCCTGCGAAAATGCGCATCAGATCGTCTTCAAGTGAGAGCACGAATCGTGAAGAGCCAGGATCACCCTGTCGTCCGGCGCGTCCGCGAAGCTGATTATCGATTCTTCGTGATTCGTGCCTTTCAGTCCCTAATATGTGAAGTCCGCCATTGGCCACCACTTCGTCATGTTCAGCTTCGACGATTTTCTTGGCCTTCTCGATCTCTGCCGCCATCACAGCTTCAGAAACCTCATCCGGATTTATCTCCTGCTTTTTCAGCGACTCCCGAGCAAGGAATTCTGCATTACCGCCGAGCAAAATATCAGTACCTCGTCCGGCCATGTTGGTCGCGATTGTTACTGCCCCTTTTCGTCCGGCCTGTGCGACTATCTCAGCCTCACGTTCATGGTATTTAGCATTCAGGACGTTGTGGGGCACACCGATTACTTTTAGTCGCTCCGCAATCAATTCCGAGTTTTCGACGGAAACTGTACCAACCAAGACGGGCTGACCGTTTTCATGAAGCGTCTGAATCTCCTTTACGACCGCGTCCCATTTTTCTTCGATTGTCCGATAGATCACATCAGGATGATCTTTTCGAACCATTGAACGGTTGGTGGGTATCACTACGACGTCGAGTCCGTAAACCGTATTGAACTCCTCGGCTTCCGTCTCCGCGGTCCCAGTCATACCACCGAGCTTTTCATACATTCGAAAATAGTTCTGCAGAGTGATGGTGGCGAGAGTTTGGTTCTCGCGCTCAATCTTGACGCCCTCTTTTGCCTCGACGGCTTGATGAAGTCCGTCCGACCAGCGTCGTCCTTGCATTAGTCGACCAGTGAAGTCATCAACGATGATTACCTCGCCATTTTGCACGACGTATTGATGGTCGCGTTTGTACAGGGTATGTGCCTTTAAGGCCTGTTCGACACAATGAAGCAGCTCCATGTTGGCGGGATCATAAAGATTTGAAACACCAAGTAGTTTCTCGGCCTTCTCAACACCC
>CAXRBW010000275.1:0-9335 GCA_964228775.1 Pyrinomonadaceae bacterium
TCAGGTCAAGAGAGGCGACGACATCCCTCGGATTCAGCAAATCGACCTTTCTTTTATCACCGGTCACTACCAGGTCGACCACCTCGATCGGCGCACTCATAACCTCTGATTCGCCATTGATTTCAAGTTTGAGAGCAACACTCCTGAGCTTCGCCGTGGCAGGGGTCCGAAGTCCGGTGACCCCAGCCCAGAGGATTACCGTGATACCGAGGGCGAGTGCCTTCAGCTGCCAATCCTTCAATATCAAAGCTATTAACAATCTGCCGATAAATCCGCGTTTGGAGTTTTGGTTTGAGATTTGATCAGCCATTCGCCCCCTGCTTCCGGTCTTCATTTGACGAGGATGTGTCATTAAACGAACTGGTGGACTCGAGACCCATTGCCTTCAAGAGCATCCCTCGGAGTTCCTTGGCATTTTCGGGATTCTTTAGTTCCCCGTTTTCAACGAAGGTGATGCCGCCTGATTCCTCTGAAACGATGAGCGAAACTGCATCCGTTCCTTCAGTTACTCCGATGGCGGCGCGGTGTCGAGTGCCGAGGTCTCTCGACACATTCGGATTCTTGGTCAATGGGAGAAAAACTGAGGCGGCGGCTACCTTTTCATTTTGGATGACAACTGCACCGTCATGCAGAGGGGAGGATTTTTGAAAGATTGTAATCAACAGGTCGTAGCTGATCTTACCGTCGATCGAGACACCCGCATCGATGAGATTCCGAAGACCGATAGCCCGCTCGAAAACAATCAATGCACCGGTCTTCTCCGATGCCAATGTCGTCGCCGCAAGGATTATTTCGTCATAGACGGTCTCGCCGCGTTGTCCTTTCGGACGCGACGGAGAAAACCTGAGGCGTGCACCGAAATACATGAGTGCCTGCCTGATCTCGGTCTGAAACAGGACAATGATGGCGATTCCGATGTAAACGACGGCGGACCTTAAAACGAACTCAAGTGTTGCGAGTTCCTGACTCACGGCAATCCAGTAGAGAAACGCTAAAATTCCCATGCCAACCGCTGTCGGCATGCCTCTCGTGCCCCGCAGCAGTTTAAGAACGACATAGACAAGCAGAAAGACAATCGCAATATCGAAAATATTGCGAATAGTATTGACTGCAGGAATGAAGTTTACGTACTGCATTTCGGTCGGACCTTGGCCCTCAAAAACCACTGTGAGTTGTCGGATATTTCATTCTACTCGGAATCGGATTTTTTTCACGCTTTGAAACCGGCTTTTCCAGATGGGTTCAGAGTGACGTCCTAAAATTGGGGTGACCTGCCAAAATAACTGTTCTTAAACGACAAAAAGCCGCCCTGAGGCGGCTTAGATTAGTCTTGTGACCTTGATTAGGCCTCCATGTTGACCATATGCGCGAGGCTTGAGACCGCCTCTTCTGAATGATCGAAGACCGCGTCTAATTCCTTCTCGACGTCACCTATAAATTTGTTGGTGTTCTTGGCCAGAGGCAGAAATTTGGCAAAGTCATACAAAGAATTATCGAGAAGATGTGACGGTGTGACGTTGCCAATGGCACCTATCATGGAATTCCTGATCATTGGAATCTCTTTTTCGAGATCACTTATGAGTTGCTTGATTCGAGCACGTTTCAGATTCGGCTGTGAACCGCAGAGGTTGCAGGGAATAATCGGGAATGCCTTCTCATCAGCGTATTGCTGAATCTCACTTTCAAAGCAATACACCAGCGGACGGATGACCGTGTTTCGCTGGTCATCGGATTTAAGAATCGGGGGCATCGCCTTGAGAATGCCAGTGAAAAAGAGATTTAGAAGTAGTGTTGCTGAAACATCGTCTGCATGGTGGCCGAGTGCGATTTTCGTGCAGCCCTCTTCGACGGCGGCGCCGTACAAAATTCCACGACGAAGTCTCGAACAAACCGAGCAATAGGTCTTTCCTTCAGGAACAAGTCGCTTTACTGTCGAATAGGTGTCTTCGACCAATATTCGGTACTGAACGCCGATGCTTTTTAGATATTCAGGCAGAATGTGCTCTGGAAATCCCGGTTGCTTCTGATCTAGATTGACGGCAAGTATCTCAAATTGAACCGGAGAACGGCGGCGGATATCAAGAAGCAGATCGAGCATCGTGTAGCTGTCCTTTCCGCCTGAGAGGCAAACCATGATTTTGTCACCCTCCTCGATCATCGAAAAGTCGGCGATTGCCTTTCCCATCTTTTTGAGAAGTCGGGTCTTGGTCTTGCTCTCTACGAACACTGCTTTAAGGTGCCTCCGAAAAGAATAAGTCTTGCATTTTCAGCTACCGAGTTACAACTTTTACCGACTTTTCCGCGCTTTAACGTATGACATCCGAAAAAATATGGACTCTCGGGATTATGTTCATTATGATGTCAGTTCTAAAACACAATCATTGTTTCGATGGCAAAAACGGTTTCACGTCGTAATGAGGTCGGACCAAATTCCGAGCTTGAATCCGAAAGAACCCAGTGTAAGGAGATTCAGCAATGCTAAGAATGGGACGTTCAGGTAACCATGAAGAGTCCGCGACGGAAGAAGCGGTGGGGCAACCTGTAAAATCGAACGTAAATACGGGTGCACGAATGGGTAGTGAGGGAGATTTAGCGAGGGATATCAAAGACGGCCGGCTGAGTGGACATGTCGGTGCAGGGACGGTCTTGAATGGCGAGATATCATTTCAAGCCATACTCAGAATAGACGGTGAGCTCAGCGGAAAAATCTCTTCTAACTCTGGCACTTTAATTGTCGGATCAGCAGGAAAGATCAAAGCGAACATTGCCGTCGCCGCCGCCATGGTCAACGGTGAAGTAACCGGTGATATCATTGCGACTGAGAGAATTGAAATTGGCAGAACAGCCAAGGTATCTGGAAACATCAAGGCACCTGTTCTTGTGATTGAAGAGGGCGGATTCTTTGAAGGTTCGTGCTCGATGATGAAGAGCTCGTCACACGCTGTTGCGTCATCTTCAGTCAACAGCGATACCGTCAATTAAAAAGCAAACCATCGATTAGGAGAAAGATGGGGAATGTTCCCCGTCTTTTTTTATCCGAACAAATTTTGCTGTCCCAGACCTTTGGTCCATTGGATGTATTTCTTCGAATCGAATTTTTTTCCGGTAGAACCTGAGGTCATGTAGCGAATGGTCCCGAAAACAGGCCGTTCCATCCACGGTCTGTCATGCTTACCGAAGCACCAAAGAATTCCCGCATATGAATTCGGATCGCGGCCGTCGAGGCAATATTTGTTGTTTAGATGCTCGAGCACCGAGAATGCCTCCTCGTAGGATTTCGTCCACGCGATGACGTTCTTTCCCCATAGCATCCTGACATAGTTGTGCATCTCGCCGGTTTCAATCATTTCACGCTGAGCGGCATTCCACAGGTCGTCATGGGTCCTGTAGTTCTCAAGATCATCGAGTGAATAGAGATACTGCCTCTCGTCATCGACATGCTCGCGCATCGTCTGCTGCACCCAGTTGGGTAATGCTTCGAGCGAATCGTATTTCGGATTGAACTTAGTGAAATTAAATGAAAGTTCCCTGCGGACAATTAGCTCCTCAAGATACGCGTCCTTGGATTCCTGTGGTGCATCCGCATCGCGGACTGCAAGCGCGACTTCAAGCGCCGAGAGAAAACCGAAATGAATATATGAGCTCAATCGGCTCGATCCATCACGCTCCGGCTTGTTGCGTGCCTCATCGTAGTTCTTCAATATATTGGCCGTAAAATCTTTGAGGCGCTTCCTGCCGTTCTTGGTGCCACCCTTGTAAACAGATGAGATGCCGACTGTGTGATCGATACTGCAGGTCGAAATGAGCTTGGTAATGTCTCCATCGCCAAACACGGTGTCCGGACATTCGACCCTTAAATCATCGGCGCGGACAGCGACCTTTTCTTCCGTAAACGGCACAAGATACTGATCGAGCATGCGGTTAATCTTCGGTCTGATGGTATATGCCGCATATTCTTCCTTTTCAAACCTCGACATCGGAATGACGCCGATGGAATCTACTGCATAAACAGGAATATCTGCTCGTTCAGCAATGGTCTTATTGTGTTTTGGGATGATGAAACATGGATAGTCATCGGTGACAATCAGTGCCGCATCTTTAGCTATCTTAGCGACGGTATTTTTTGGTGCAGCATTGTCGGCCTGTAAATAGAAGAGATACTTTATTCCCTTCTTTTGAAAGGCTGTACGTTTTTCATTGACCCCTTCCATGATGAAGGCATGAATTCGGTCAGAAGCCCAAGGGTAGTAGAATTTCAAGCCTTCATACACCACGACTGGAAGCTTTCGTTTGTTCGCTTCTTTAATTGCACAGTTGAGCGCGTGGTTGAATGAGTCGCGCTTAGTCATCTGCATCCAGTACAGAACGTACCGTCCTTGGTTGTTGACGGGCTTGTCATTCAGCACTGTAGTGCGTTCGTCTAATATCTTCATGATTCAGCAGTCGGGCCTTGTTTCTGAAACACCTTTTTAAACTATAATCGGCGGGTGCTTCCTAGTTTATCCTCCCAAAAGGAGAAAGCAATGCAAAAATCTGTACTTATTCGTTCCATGCTTTTAGTCTCGCTCACGCTCACGGCGCTCATCTCGGTCAAAGCCCAGACTTTCAACTTGATAAGACCTGGCGTCGAGTATGCCGAATTCATCAAGGAGACCAAGGACGGGCCTCTGCGAGGAAATTTGCTCCGCCTCGACCTGACCAAAGTCCGTCTCGATGTCGTTCATGCTCGTGACATGGTCGTCGGCGTCGAAACGACCTCGGCGATGGCCAAGCGATACGGTGCACTTGCTGCTATCAACACGGGATTTTTCAAGATTGGTGTGGGGGCGCTGTCTGGAGTGCCCGTTGGTGTTCTCAGAATTGATGGAGTCGACTATACGGACTCTTATGGAGGACGCTCGACGGTCTTCATCACAAACAACCGGGATGCAACAGCGGTTTCAATCGAAAGAATCAACAAAGAGACGTTTCTCGTGCTGAACGGGAAAAAACTCAAGGCTGGTTTCAATAAGATTCGGGAAAAAGATGACGTCGTCGTCTACACCGATTTATACAATCGGACAACGTTGACAAATTCTGATGGTACCGAATTCATTGTCAATCGAGGACGTATTACTGAGGCCAGATATGGGAAAGGAAGTTCGGTCATACCGTCTGGTGGGTTTGTAATCAGCGTCAGCGGCAAGAAGAGGGCGGAGATGGAGTCATTCTTAAAAATGGGCTCCCAAGCGAGCTTCTCACGATCTACGACACCAGTCACAGGTTCGCTCAAGGATGAAGTTTTAAAAGCGGAAGATGCCGTCGCAGGTGTTCCGCAGATTGTCCGTGATGGAAAAGTGAGCGTGACAGTTATTGAAGAGAAGTCATCGAAGGAATTTTCCGAGACGAGACATCCACGAACGGCACTCGCAATCTTGCGCGATGGTCATGTGCTTCTTGCGGTCTTCGACGGAAGACAGCCCGGCCATAGTGTTGGTGTCAGTCTCGACGAGATGGCCGAGATACTCGTGGGGCTTGGCGCCGACGTCGCTGTTAATTTCGATGGCGGTGGTTCGACTGCGATGTATTTGGATGGAAAAGTTGTCAATAAACCTTCGGACAAGGAAGGTGAGCGTCCCGTCAGTGATGCGATATTGGTCAACCTAAGAGATAAATAAAAAGATTGCTTGCAGTAAATCAAAAAAGGCCGGCAATGATGCCGGCCTTTAATGCTTTAAAGTGCAGCAATCAACGTTGATTGATGCTCATCTCGGTCGCGACAGGGGTCGCGACAGGATTCGAATGCTGCACTTTCTTGACTGCGATATGGGGGGCGATTATCAGAGCCACGATGCTCATCAACTTGATCAAGATGTTCATCGAAGGACCTGATGTGTCCTTGAACGGATCGCCGACTGTGTCACCCGTAACGCTTGCCTTATGGGCATCGCTTCCCTTGAATTCCATCTTGCCGTTTATCTCGACACCGGCCTCGAATGATTTCTTGGCGTTGTCCCATGCTCCACCGGCATTGTTCTGGAACATTCCCATTAGTACGCCTGAGACTGTCACACCAGCGAGCAGTCCACCGAGAACTTCTGGGCCGAAAGAAAACCCGACAAGTATCGGAGTCACAAGGGCGATTGCACCAGGCAGCATCATTTCCTTTATCGATGCCTGCGTTGAAATTGCTACGCACTTGTCGTATTCAGGCTTTGCCTTATGCTCCATGATTCCAGGAATCTCACGGAATTGGCGCCTGACCTCTTGAACCATCGCCATCGCCGCACGACCTACGGCCGCAATCGCGAGTGACGAGAAGATGAAGGGAATCATGCCGCCAACAAAGAGCCCTGCGAGCACATCAGCCTTGTAGATGTCGATTTGAGTGATACCGGAAAGGCCTACGAATGCCGCAAACAATGCGAGTGCCGTTAGGGCTGCCGATGCAATCGCGAAACCTTTACCGGTAGCCGCCGTAGTGTTGCCAACCGCATCCAAAATGTCAGTTCGCGAACGTACTTCCTTAGGCAGACCGCTCATTTCAGCGATTCCGCCGGCATTGTCTGCAATAGGTCCGAACGCATCTATCGCGAGCTGCATCGCAGTGGTCGCCATCATGCCCGCGGCCGCTATCGCGACTCCGTAAAGTCCTGCAAAGTGATAGGAGGCATAGATTCCAGAGGCAAGTATCAGAATCGGGATGAAAGTTGACTCCATTCCGACCGACAGGCCGCCGATGATATTCGTTGCAGCGCCGGTGTCGGACTGCCGAACGATTGAGAGAACCGGCCTCTTACCCATCGCGGTGTAATACTCGGTCACTATGCTCATCAGCGCACCTACTATTGAGCCGACGAGAATCGCATAAAAGACTCCGTCACGCGTGAAATCATGGCCTCGGAGGGTCATGCTCGCGGGCAACATCCATTGCACAAGAAAGTAGCACGCGACTGTCGTCAGTATTACTGAAGACCAGTTGCCAAGATTGAGTGCTTTCTGCACATCACCTTTGTCATCCGAGATTCTGACGAGGGAACATCCGATTATCGAGAAGATGATGCCGATGCCTGCAATTACCATCGGTAGGAGGATCATTGACAACCCACCAAATGAATCGGCAACAGGACCTGTGGTATCGCCAATTTTTGAAACAACCTCGCGTCCGAGAACCATGGTCGCAAGAATAGTCGCAACATAAGAACCGAAAAGATCCGCACCCATGCCAGCAACATCGCCGACGTTATCTCCAACGTTGTCCGCGATGGTTGCTGGGTTTCTGACGTCGTCTTCAGGGATTCCGGCCTCAACTTTTCCAACGAGATCGGCGCCCACATCAGCTGCTTTCGTGTATATTCCCCCGCCGACACGTGCGAAGAGTGCGATTGATTCCGCACCGAGCGAAAAGCCGGCAAGGACTTCAATGGCTTTCTCCATCGCCATTCCATTGACCGTTCCACCAGTGCTGACGACATAGATGTTGTAGAAGATTATGAAAAGCGAACCCAATCCGAGCACGGCAAGTCCGGCGACACCGAGCCCCATCACCGTTCCCCCTGTGAACGCCACTTTCAATGCGCTCTTAAGACTAGTACGGGCGGCTTGAGTCGTCCTTACGTTCGCCTTGGTCGCGATATTCATACCGAAATATCCGGCGGTTGCACTGAATACGGCACCAATCAGGAACGAAAGTGCAATCACGGGTGAAGAGGTCTCGACCAGAGTACCCGACCATCCGAGCACAGCGGCGGCGATGGCGGCGAACACTGCAAGAACCTTCCATTCTGCTTTGAGAAACGCCATCGCACCTTCGGCGATATAAGTGGAGAGCTGGACCATATTTTCATCGCCGGCCGATTGTCGACTAACCCACGATGACTTGATTGCCATTACCACCAATCCGAGGATCCCCAGCGCGGGGATCAAATAGAGAACTTTTGATTCCATCAGATTTATACCTAGTTAGAAGGATTTGGGAACGATTGAGAGAGCAACTTCACTGAAAGCAGTCAGCGCCCTTTTCAAAAACGAAATTATGAACGATTGGTCGGGAAAGATTCAAATCCGAAGTTGTCCGAAGGCTTTCTGCAATGTTCGATAAATAGCAGTGTTTTATTGGCTTTTACCCTTCTTAGCACTCATCAACGCGATGAAGCGTTCGAAAAGATATTCCGAGTCGTGGGGGCCTGGTGCGGATTCGGGATGATATTGAACCGAGAACACTGGCAGAAGTTTGTGTCTCAGCCCGGCAACGGTGTCGTCGTTCAGATTCACATGGGTAACCTCAATTTCTTCAGGGAGACTCTCCTTTGCAACAGCGAATCCATGGTTGTGTGAGGCAATCTCGATCTTACCTGTGGTCAGATCTTTGATTGGTTGATTGCCGCCGCGATGTCCGAATTTCAGTTTATAAGTCGTACCACCGAAGACCTGGCCGAGTATTTGATGTCCGAGACAGATTCCAAA
Source organism: Pyrinomonadaceae bacterium (assembly GCA_964228775.1). GTDB lineage: Bacteria > Acidobacteriota > Blastocatellia > Pyrinomonadales > Pyrinomonadaceae > CAXRBW01. The sequence continues at coordinate 8,446 of CAXRBW010000275.1, forward strand.
AATTGGAATCCCGGTCTCCGTGAGTTTCTTTACTTCAGTTACAACCGCCGTCATGGTCGCAGGATCTCCGGGCCCGTTCGATAAGAAGATGCCGTCTGGCTTGAGCGACAACACATCAGCTGCCGCTGCTGACGATGGAACAACCGTTGTTCTGCATCCGAATTTGGAAAATTCCCTTAATGAATTTGTCTTGACTCCGAAGTCGTAGGCGACGACATGGAACTTTTCAGTCGAAACCGAGGGAAATTCATAACTGCTCCCCGATGTCACCTCGCTTGCAAGTTCCCTGTTCTCCATTGCTGGTGAACTCAGGACTTTGGAAAGGAGTTTTTCTACATCCGCTTCGACAGTTGAAATTACGGCACGCATGGCACCCTTGTCTCTTATGTGGCGTACGAGGGCGCGGGTGTCTATCTTTTCGATTCCGATTATTCCATTTTCCTTCAGATACGAATCGAGGGAATCTGTTGACCGCCAATTTGAGACGACTTCAGATACTTCTTTGACGACGAATCCCTCCGCCCAAGGCTTCCTCGATTCGACATCGTCGTGATTGACTCCGTAGTTCCCAATCAGCGGATAGGTCATGCAGACTATCTGACCTGCGTAACTCGGGTCGGTCAAAATCTCCTGATAACCGGTCATTGAGGTGTTGAAAACCATTTCGCCGAATGCTTCGCCGTCCGCGCCGAAGGCCTTACCACGGAATACTCTTCCATCCTCTAAAACCAACGTTGCCTGTTTTGATTCCGTCATTTCGCCTCTTCGGTCTTTGTTTCTTCTCGGCTTTCTTCACTAGGGTCGATCTCATATCTACCATGATTTATGAATCCAGTTTGTCCTGGCTTCCAATATCTGAAAAAGACCTTGACTTAGATATATTTTTCAGG
>CAXRBW010000276.1:0-2441 GCA_964228775.1 Pyrinomonadaceae bacterium
TTTCCCTACACGACGCTCTTCCGATCTATACAAGATTTTGGACGAAGGTCATGCGCGATCTCGGACTGGTCAAATTCAACGAGCCGGTCAAGAGACTTCTTACACAGGGAATGGTCGTTGGCGAGACCTTTTTCGACGAGATTCCGAATCCTGATGATCCAGATGGGAAGGGAAAAAGAATTTATTTCGCACCTTCTTCCGTCAAGGTCGAGCGCGATGCAAAAGGAAAGGTCACAGCTGCTAAATCTGCCGAGGGTAAGACCCTCAAATGGGCCGTCGAGCGCATGTCTAAATCAAAGGGCAACGGTGTCGACCCAGACGAGATGGTGGAGATCTACGGAGCTGACGCGGCGCGACTCTTCGTGCTTTTTGCGGCACCTGCAGAGAACGAACTCGTATGGAACGAATCCGGAATCGAGGGCGCGGTCAGGTTCCTTCAAAGAGTCTGGCGTTTCGTTTGGAAATGGGAAGCGCGACTGAGTTACGTCCCGGGTTCTAAGTCAGTATCCGTTTCTGAGGATGGAAAAAAACTCCGCAGAAAGACACATGAGGTCATCAAGCGCGTGTCGGAAAGCCTCGACTCGCTTCAATTCAATACTCCCGTCGCAGGGATGATGGAGTTGCTGAACTCGATTTACGAGATGCCTGCTGAGCCTGAGAGTGCGTCGGCCGAGGACGTCCATGTCATCAATGAGGCAGTGGTCGCCCTCGTTCTCATGCTTGCACCTTTCGCTCCGCATATTTCCGAGGAGCTCTTTGCCGTCATTGTCGGTAATGAAAAAGGAATACTTGGAAACGGAGCACGGTTTCCGGAGTACAACGAGGAATATGCCAAGGCCGATGAGATCGAGGTCGCTGTGCAGGTCAACGGAAAGCTAAGATCCCGTGTCTTCGCCTCTCCTGCGGCTTCGGGTGCCGACCTCGAGGCACTCGCGCTCGCTGATGTAAAGGTCATCGAGCACATGCAGGGCAAAGAGATCGTCAAAGTAGTCGTCGTCCCCGGGCGGTTAGTGAACATTGTCGTCAAGGGATGACGGGGACACATCCGACCTTGTCGTTTATGGCTCTTCGCCAAAAATAAATTGAACCTTATGCCATCGATACGTTTCCAAATCTTTATTTTGATTCTCACCCTTGCTTTGACTGGTTCGGCCTGCACGCAAGTTGGCAAGGATGTTGGGCGGCTCGACAACGACGGCACGACAGCATCGGAATATCCATCTCTTCCTGCCGCCATTTACGATACAAAGTACGAAGGTGTTGACGGCCAAGTGGTTTCATTGGCGAATGAGAAGGGAAAAGTAGTTCTTCTGAATCTTTGGGCTACATGGTGTAGCCCATGCTTGGAAGAGATGCCGGCCCTTGTCGAGATGCAGGAAAAGCACCACAGTGCCGGATTCGAGATCATCGGCCTCAATACCGAGTACGCCTCAATGGAGGAAGACGGCACCACAATCGACCAGCTCAAGCCCATGGTCGAGGCGATGATCCGCGAGCAGGAACTCAACGACCGGCACGTTTGGGTCCCCGATGGAGTCTTCGACGAGTTCGTTCGAATCTCAAAACTCCCCGGTATCCCACAATCATTTCTACTTGACCGCCAAGGTCGTCTCCGCGCTGTATTCGCAGGTGGTGGTGAGCGCAACATCTCCAAAATGCGGGATGCTGTCGACAAATTGATGGCAGAGAATTAAGTGGCTTTTTCTGATGTCACTGAATCAGGTACTTCAGGTTTTACCATCAGAGTTTTGAAGCTCGAAAGACTGACAAGGCCCGCCGCCGCACCCCTCGGCTTGTTCACAAATTTTTTGAAAGTGTAATTCACGGCAGCTTTTGGCTGTTCTCGTGCGTCGCTGTAGAAAGCCGCGAGCTGTGCCGCCTCAATGAGAGTTTTCTGGGGCACATCTTTGCGCGAACTGTTTCTCACGACAACATGCGATCCGGGATAGTCAGCAGCGTGAAGCCACATGTCCATCGATTTGGCGACTCGGAAGGTGAGCTCGTCGTTGTCCTTCGAGCCCTTACCAACAAGAATGTCGTAGCCGTCCGATGACTTGAACACACGCGCACCCTTGAATCTGGTACGCTCCTTCTTTTTGACGGAGGGCTTTGGCGCAGCTTTTTTGGGTAGGAAAGAATCGATCGTCGCTTCATCCGCATCGCTCTCGGCCTTGTCGATTTGTCCAATCACGGCCTCTAATGAGGCTATCTCATGTGCCACCGTTTCTAGGCGTTCAGCGATTCTGGTTCGCGCATTTCGCGCTTTGGCGTACTTCCTGAAATATTTTTCAGCCGCTACGCTGACGGAGTCGCCATCTTCAATCGGAATCTCGATTGCCGGCGTCCCTTCGGTGAAGTAGTCGGTCACCGTAACTCGGCTGTCTTTCGATTCGGTCGCGTGAGGATTCGCAAGCAGGAGATCGCCATAACGTTTCCATATC
>CAXRBW010000277.1:0-2883 GCA_964228775.1 Pyrinomonadaceae bacterium
CCTGAAGTTCTGATAATTCCATTTTCTTTACACGACCCTGCGGGATTTTCGGCTGGTCTTACAGGCTCAATCCCGACGCCGCCTGAAACTCAAGAATAATACCGCCAACGAGACTCCGAGACAAAGCCATGCGAGCCAATCTCCAAAGCGAACATAGACTGTCGGTCCGCCGCTTGAAGGAGTCACCTCCCAAGTGCGTGATGCACTCGTGTACGGAGCAGCAGGTTCGACCACATTTCCCTGCGGTGTGATAAGTGCGGTGATGCCGACATTCGTCGAGCGGACCACTGGAAGCCCGGTCTCAACCGCACGCAGAACGGAGTTGGCAAGATGCTGTCTCAAAATCGGTGTCTTGCCGAGATATCCGTCGTTGGTCATTTCGACCAACATGTCGGCGCCGCGCCGTGCATACTCGCTCGTCAAAGCAGGAAAGTGGGATTCAAAGCAAATCATTACCCCGACGCGATGATTGCCCATGACGAGTGGCGCAAAATCGGTGCCATGTTCAAAACTTCCAACGAAACCTGACAGTAGCGAGGAGAGCGGATCTGGAAGCGGCACGTACTCGCCGAAGGGCAGAAGAAATATCTTGTTATACTGCCCTAGCTTTTTTCCGTCCGGGCCGAGCAGGACTGCCGAGTTGAAATATCCACCCTTTGTTGTCTTCTCGAAAGAATTGAACAGCAAGCTCGCGTTATTACGCACCGTGAAGTCGGTAAACATCCCTCTCAATCCGTCGTCGCTCCCATACTCAAAGAGCATTGGCGACTCAGGGAACACGATTAATGATTCACCTGCTTTGGATGAGGGTTCACGACGGGCCTCAAAGGCTTTGACGGACGCTTCAGCAAGCTCGACATGCTCGGCGCGGAGAGATTCATAGGTCAGCGCATCGATTCCCGACATCGGCACATTCGGCTGGACCACCGTAACCAGAAGCGATTCCCCTTTCACAGTCTCTGGCATCACTTTCGGGAATCCGAAAAGCACCACCGTCACCAGAATCAATGTGACGACACATGCCGCGACCTCTTTCGCGGCATTGCGACCGTTGCGCACGACCCTCACAACGGCAAAAGCAATGGTTGCATTCCAGAGCACAAGTAGAAGCGAGAGGATATAGACGCCTCCGAACGAGGCGAATCTGACGATACCGGGAACGAAAGCCTGCGTATATCCGAAAGCGTTCCAATTGTTTCCCGTGATCCAGTAACGGAGGAACTCGCAGGCGGGCCAGACAATCGGTGCAAGAAAAAGTGCCCGTTCCGAGTATCGGGCAATCACCGATGAAAGTATGGACGCAAAAATTCCGAAGAAAGAACCTGCCACTAACGAGGCGACGAGTAAAAGTCCATAGCTCAGCAGAACCGACATTCCCGCATAGGTGATCGGAGCGAATGTCAGCCACCAACAGGTTCCGAAAAAGAAACAGGTGCCCGAGAGAAGTCCTAGGGTGAATCCTTTTCTCCTTGAGCCTTTTTCAAAAGCGATGGAGACGAGGAGCGGTACCAATGCGAACCATGCAATCGCCTCGAGATTGAAGTCGGGAAAAGCGAGTATCAGTAAAATGGAAGTGGAAACGGCAAGTGAGGACGAGTGCCACGACGGGGCGAATGTCCTCAAGAATGGTCGCGGATCTTTCACCCCGATATTCTAGCAATAGAACATCGTTCAGGGTGAGTGGCATCACCTGCTGCAGCGGTCGAGATCGCGCTTGAGGGTTGCCAGGTCCGCACTGTCGGGTGAGATCTCAAGAGCCGATTTGAAATAAGTCTCGGCCTGCTGACAGTCTCCCCGACGGATGAAGATCCTGACCAACGGGAGATATGCCTCGAGAATCCGGTTGTCCCAAAATATCGCCGTTCTAAGCCTGTCGAGGGCCTGGTCAGGCTCGCCCTTTCGGATATGTATAACCCCTAAAAGATAGTAGCCTTCGGCACTCATCGGCTCTCCGAGAATGACTCTTTTGAGAATTTCAGCGGCCTCTTCATTCTGATTTTGAGCGAGAAGGTCTTTCGCCTTTGCAATCATCTTTTCCGACTCGCTTCTCGGGCCCTGATCTCTCGGTGCAGATCTCTTAACCATGACAACACCGAGGAAATCCTTTCTCAATGGAAGCAGTACTTTGACATTGATGAGGTCAGTCTGCCTAGAGCGTGACCATTCGGTCTGCAGTTTGGCGTACCGGTCGGCATCGGTCAGAAGCTTGCGTGACTGGTTGTCCACGTCGGATGCCTTGGCATCTTTTATCTCCTCGAGTGATTTTGCGAGAAGGAACAAAGTGTCGCCGTCTGATGGTCTCAGATCCGATGCGACCTTCAACTGTTCCGCTGCCGCGCTGAAATCTCCTTCGAGGAAAAGACCGAAACCATAATTGAATCTCGAATCGAAATCGTTCGGGGTCGCTTTGACTGCCTTTGAGAGATAGCCGAGGCCTTCATTCATGAGTGCAGACCCTCGGCCCTTATTCTTCTTGTCGATCCTTGAGGCATGCACCGAAATCGCACCCAACGTATTGAACACGGCTGTAATGCCGAGGTCATCAGCGAGCGGGCGCATCACGGCAAGTGCCTGCTCGAAATCTGCCTGCCGCCAATAGATCAAACCGGAGTAGAAAGCCGCTTCGGCATAGCTCGGTTCTGCCGTGTCTATTCTTGCGAAATAGTCCAACGCCTCTTTGAACCGCCTCTGCTCGAGATACAGGTGACCTAGTTCAAGAGCGGCGTCGGGATAGATTTTGCCAGCCTTCTCCTCAGCATAGATTCGTATTGCATTCTTGAAATAGCCTTCACGATTCTGTTCGCCAGAATCAGCGGCCGCGAGACCCTTGACATAGGCTTCGAATGCAACGGAGGGGACCTTGTTCGCTTCCTCAGTGAATTG